>CAUVGG010000067.1:0-4620 GCA_963551305.1 uncultured Streptococcus sp. | reverse complement strand
AAACAAGATGCTAGGGTAGAAGCCCCAGTTGATAAAACTGTCGAATCTCAAGAATCAGGAAAAGATAGCGCAGTTGCAAATGAAGGAAATCAAGGTGTCGTCCAAAAAGAAACAACAGTCAATACGAGTATCGCGTCTGCCACTGAGAAGGTCTTTACCATAGAGAAAAAAGAGGCTCAAGCAACGACAGTTCCTAAAACTACTGGACAAACAGCAACTACTGAAAAGGAAAAACAAAATGCTGAGTCTGCAAAACCCAATAGTCTTTCAAGCAATGATATCATCACAGTGCCGAAAACTTGGAAGGCTGGTTACAAGGGGACAGGGACCGTTGTTGCCATAATTGACTCTGGGCTTGATTTGAATCATGAGGTTCTTCGAATTTCGGATCCGTCAAAAGCAAAATTTAAAAACAAGGAAGCCATAGAAGCAGCTAAAAAGGCTGCTGGGATCGACTACGGTAAATGGTATAGCGATAAGGTTGTCTATGCCTATGACTACTTTGACGGAACAGATAAGATCAAAGAAGCAGAAAGAACTTCTCATGGGATGCACGTAACAGGGATTGCTGCTGGAAATCCTGATAAAGAAGCACCGAATGGCGAAAAAGTTTATGGTGTAGCCCCAGAAGCGCAAGTCATGTTTATGCGAGTCTTTTCAGATCGTCAGAGAACGACTGGTTCTGCCCTTTATGTAAAAGCGATTGATGACGCGGTTGCCTTGGGAGCAGATGCCATTAATATGAGTTTGGGATCTAGCACTGGTTCTATGGTAGATGCTGGTTCTGATATTGTGGATGCTATCAAACGGGCTCGTGCCAAGGGAGTTTCTGTTCTTATCTCAGCAGGAAATAGCAATACATTCGGAAATGGTTATTCAAAACCACTAGCCGAAAACCCAGACTATGGCTTGGTTGGAAATCCATCTACTGTTGAAGACTCAATTTCAGTTGCTTCTGTCAACAACAAAACATTGACGACAGCAGTTTTTGAAGTCAAAGGTCTAGAGGGAAATGCCAGCCTTCACAACGGAAAATTTGATTATAATCAACCAGAAGCAGATAAGGACTTTGAAAAAGGAAAAGAGTATGAGTATGTTGAAGCCGGGTTAGGTCGTGAAGAAGACTTTGCGAAGTTGGATTTAACTGGGAAACTTGCCCTCATTCAACGTGGAGCCATTAATTTTTCAGAGAAAATCAAAAATGCACGAAAACATGGTGCACTTGGTGCTTTGATCTACAATAATGTAGAAGGAGCAAACATCAATATGGCTATTGATGATGAAGCAAAGAAAATTCCTTCTGTATTTATTTCTAAGCAGTATGGTGAAGCCCTGAAATCAGGAAACTACAAGATTGTTTTTAATGACAAGATGGATAATCGCCCTTCTGATGTAGCCAATCAGCTATCTGACTTTTCAAGTTGGGGGGTGACTACTGATGGACAATTGAAACCAGACGTGACAGCTCCTGGTGGCAATATCTACTCATCCTTTAATGACAATACCTACGGTAGTATCAGCGGCACCAGTATGGCGGCTCCTCACGTTACGGGTGTTGCAGTTCTGGTTAAGGAATACCTTCAAAAACACCATCCAGAATTGACTCCTGAGCAAGTATCAGAGACAGTCAAGGCCTTGATCATGTCAACTGCAAAACCACATGTTAATAAGGATACAGGCACTTATACCTCTCCACGTCAGCAAGGTTCTGGGATTGTGGATACTGCTGCTGCAGTTTCAACCGACCTCTACGTAACGGGTGAAAATGGCTATCCAAGTGTGACTTTAGGAAATGTTGGAGATCAATTTACTTTCAAGGTCACTGTACACAATATTTCAGATACTGACCGTACTCTCAAGATGGTAGTGAATACCAATACAGACGAAGTCCAAGATGGGAAATTCACCCTTCGACCTCGGAAACTAACGGAGACAGTCTGGCCTGAAGTGACGGTCAAAGCCCACAGCAGTCAAACAGTCACTGTTAAAGTGGATGCTCGAAAATTTGCTGCTGAACTCAGCAAACAAATGCCAAATGGCTATTTCCTTGAAGGTTTTGTTCGCTTTGTAGATCCAGCAGATGATGGGGATATTGTGAATCTTGCATTTATGGGCTTCCGAGGTGAATTCCAAAATCTCCCCGCTGTCGAAAAACCAATTTACAATCTTGTCCGAGAAGGGAAAAATGGATTTTACACAGAGGTAGACAAGGAAAATCCTGCCGTTAACTACTCTAATGATGCCACCTATCTCGCAACCTTGCAAAATGACCTTCTAGTTTCTCAAGGTCAACGCCAAGGACGACGAATTACAGTTCTTGGAATCGAACAAAATGCTGAAGGTAAGCATGTTCTTCAGTTGGACGAAAAAGGGAATGTCCGTATTGCTATTTCTCCAAACGATGATGGAAACAAAGACCTAGTTGAATACAAAACGGTTGCTTTGAGAAATCTTGTAAATCTTCGGGCAACAGTTTATGCGGCTACAGATACCAAGCATGAACATCCTATTTGGGAGGGCGATGCAAAGGATCTTCGCAAGAATTACTTTGATGGTGACAGTAGAAATCTGAAGAGTTATATTCTAGATAATACTGCTTGGAGAGGTCAGGATTTTGATGGCAATACTGTTGCGGATGGTTTATATGACTATGTTATCAGTTACACACCAGACGTTCCAGGAGCTAAAGAACAATACACGACCTTTAAAATTCAAATTGACACTCAAAAACCTGTTATCACGAGCGGTTATATTCGCTTTAAAGACGGAAATCAGGAATTCGTAGCTCGCAAACCAAAAGATGTTGGTCAAGGCGGTATCCTTTCAGAAAAAGTCTTCTATATCACACCATTTGATCAGAAAGGGACCATGGTTCTAACTGGAAAGGACCAGTCTGGAACGCGTACGCTTGAGAACACCCATCTGATTAAGGCCAATGCTGACGGTAGTTATACACTTCCTAAGGATGTTGACAAGGCTAATATTTACTATCTTGTTGAGGACTATGCAGGAAATGTCGACTATATCTCGCTTGCCGAACTTGTGCGCGATCAAAATAGTGGTCGAGTGAAAATTTCCTTGAAGGATGCAAAAACAAACCAAGATATTGATACCCTCTACGTCTATCGAATCAAAAATAGCAAGGGGCAATATGTTGATGTTGACAAGACAAAAGCGATTCATTTCTTACAATTTGGTCATTATACAGCAGAAATTTTCAGTTATGACCGAACAGAATTGAAATTTATCAGTGCCTTGTCCCAAGAGTTTGACCTGACGGAAGAAAATAGTTTCCAAACCATTACCTTCCTAGCAAAACTCCTAGAGTATGCACCAGTATCTGTTTCCTTCAATCAAGCAGTTCCAAAGACAACTACAGTAGTTCTGAAAGGAGAAGATGGTACAAGGATCACTCTTCCTGCTGAAAAATACGGTCAATACGCCTTCGGTAAGAAAGTTGCTATAGGTCGTTATACTGTAGAGATTGGCTTACCGACTGGATATGAACTCCTTGAAAATCTCGTTTCCTTGCTCGTTCATCCAGGTCGAAATAATGCTTTGCGCCTATCTGTTGTGTCTAAGTTAGCCTTGATTGCTGCGGTAAATCAACAAAAAGAACTGGTAGAAACGTCTCGTTACTTTAATAGTAGTGCAGATAAGAGAAAAGCTTATGACCAAGCTTTCCAAGTGGCGCGGTCAGCCTTGTCAAGTAAGTTGAAGCAAGAATTGATTGATGGAGTTCTCGCTAGTCTTGAAGCTGCTGGTAAGGCTTTGGATGGAAAAGATTCGAACGTGGCAGCCTTGAAAGAAGCCATGAAAGCTTACTATGCAACGACTAAAACTGGACGATATGCTAATTCCAAGGAAAAAGTACGTCGAGCTTATGATCGTGCCTTCCAAGAAATCGCCTTACTTGCTGTGGATCCTAAAGTCAAACAGGATCAAATTGACCAATCTCTCATTGCCCTTGCAACAGTTAAAAGTAAACTGAATGGCAAAGCTACTGACTTCTCTAGTCTGAAGAAACTGGTCAAGGATGAACGTCTTTTCCAAGAAAAGAATGCGAGATTTATCTATGCAGACAAGAAAGAAAAAGCAGCTTATCTTTTAGCCTTTAAAGAAGCTCAGGAACTCCTTAATGATCCAGGAGCGAGCCAAGAAGATGTCAAAGATGCCATTACAGTCTTGAAACAAGCCAAGAGAAATCTGCATGGCAAAAAACCAAAAGCAAGAAGACATCCTTAAACAGGAGTTTCTGAAGCTTTACTGATAAATGAGTCTGAAACTTTGTTTTCAGACTCATTTTTGGTTTACACTAGCTAGGAAATCTGCTATAATACTAGCTAGGAAAGAAAGTCTTATGGCGTTCTTCAAGCGAGCTTGGGATAGTGGGAGCCAAGTAGGACAAGGTAAGAAACTGGCGCTTTCTGTCGTATTTTAAAAAACAATGAAGTAATAAATTAGGGTGGAACCGCGTTTCTGACGCCCCTAGGTCACAGACTTAGGAGTAAAGACACGGTTCTTTTTGTATCCAAAGTCACAAGAATTTATAAAAAGGAGTAAATAATGTCTAAAAAATTGACTTTCCAGGAAATCATCCTTACTTTGCAACAATTTTGG
>CAUVGG010000066.1:0-4695 GCA_963551305.1 uncultured Streptococcus sp. | reverse complement strand
TCCTCAAGTAAGTATTTTATACGATTATAGCAGAAAGAGGGGCATTTTTCAATGACGAAAATAACTTCCTATTATAATAGAAGAAAACACTAACTTATTCTGAAAAGCGATAACGATTTAAAAGTAAGAGTGTCAAATTTTACTCACACTCATAAATGATGGGTAAATAATCAGCTGAGACACTTTCCTTTAGTTTTTTCCTTGCCTCTTTATCCAAAAAAAGGTATACTTTGATGATAAAACAATTTTATTACCTTACAAAAGAAAAGGAGAAGCTATGAATCATATCTTATATCAGATCGTAGATGATCTGGCTATCATTACTTTGAATCGTCCCGAAGTGGCAAATGGTTTCCATATCCCAATGTGTGAGGAGATTTTAGAAGCTTTGACTCTAGCAGAGCAGGATCAAGCTGTGCAGTTCATCTTGATTAATGCTAATGGGAAGGTCTTTTCAGTTGGGGGAGACTTGGTTGAGATGAAACGAGCAGTAGACGAAGATGATATCCCTTCTTTGAATAAGATTGCAGAATTAGTCAATACAATTTCTTTTAAAATCAAGCAAATTCCAAAACCTGTTTTGATGGAGGTAGATGGAGCGGTTGCTGGTGCTGCAGCAAATATGGCAGTAGCAGTTGATTTCTGTTTAGCGACTGACAAGGCAAAATTCATTCAAGCCTTTGTCGGAGTTGGATTGGCGCCAGACGCTGGTGGGATTCATCTCTTGAGTCGTAGTATCGGGGTAACACGGGCTGCACAACTTGCCATGACAGGTGAAGCTTTGACTGCTGAAAAAGCGCTAGAATGGGGCGTGGTATACCGTGTTTGTGAAGTTGACAAATTAGAAAAAACAAGAGAACAGGTTCTGAAAAAATTAAGAAGAGGTTCAGCAAACTCATACGCAGCGATTAAAAAGCTAGTTTGGGAAAGTCAATTTAAGGATTGGCAGAATTATGCTGAATTAGAATTGGAATTACAAGAATCGTTATCTTTAACTGAAGACTTTAAAGAAGGGGTTCGAGCACATTCTGAAAGAAGAAGACCAAAATTTACAGGAATGTAAAAAAATACTTGCACAATTTTTTGAAGTTTGATATACTTCTTTTATCAAATGCTTTGATTGTGAAAGTTTTTTAGAGGGAGGGAAACGATTTGGACTACCAACAAGTAAATGATTATCTAACATCTATTTTTAATAACGTCCTTGTGATCGAGGAGGTTAGCTTACGAGGTAGTCGATTCAAAGACATCTCCATCAAAGAAATGCACACGATTGATGTGATTGGGAAGTTCCCGGAGGCAACGCCAAGTAAGGTTTCAAAAGAACTGATGGTAACTCTTGGGACAGTGACGACGAGCTTGAATAACCTGGAAAGAAAAGGTTATATTGAGCGTATTCGTTCTGATCAGGATAGACGTGTAGTGTATCTGCATTTGACCAAGAAAGGTCGGTTAGTCCATCGTCTTCATAGACGTTTTCACAAGGCAATGGTCGAAAAAATCATCGATGGCATGAGTCCTGAGGAAATAGAAGTTATGGGTAGAGGATTAATCAATCTTTATCAATTCTTGGAGGATTTGAAATAATGGCTTTTGCAAAAATAAGCCAGGTTGCTCATTATGTTCCAGAGCAAGTGGTCACTAATCATGACTTAGCCCAAATCATGGATACAAGCGATGAGTGGATTTCAAGTCGGACAGGAATTAAACAGAGACATATCTCAAAAACAGAGTCTACAAGTGATTTGGCGACAGAAGTAGCTAAGAGCTTGTTGGCTAAAGGGAGCTTAACAGCGGATCAGATTGATTTTATCATTGTAGCGACGATTACTCCAGACTCGATGATGCCTTCCACGGCAGCTCGAGTTCAGGCAAATATCGGAGCGCATAGAGCTTTCGCCTTTGATCTGACAGCAGCTTGTAGTGGCTTTGTATTCGCTCTCTCAACTGCAGAAAAGTTTTTAAGTTCTGGACAGTTCAAAAAAGGGATTGTTATCGGGGCTGAGACCTTATCCAAGGCAGTTGATTGGTCAGATCGTTCGACAGCTGTTCTCTTTGGGGATGGTGCTGGTGGGGTTCTCTTGGAAGCGAGCGAAACACGTCACTTCCTTGTGGAAAGTCTCTATACGGATGGCTCTCGGAGCGAGTGTTTGACCTATGGTCAAACGGCTTTGGCTTCTCCTTTCTCGTATCAAGAAGCAGTTCCTGCTTTTTTGAAAATGGATGGACGAGCAGTTTTTGATTTTGCAAATCGTGATGTTGCTAGATCGATCAAAGAAACCATTGAAAATGGTCCAATCGCAGCATCGGAATTGGATTATCTCCTGCTTCATCAGGCAAATATCCGCATTTTGGATAAGATGGCAAAGAAAATAGGCGTAGACCGAGACAAGCTTCCTGCCAATATGACGGAGTATGGGAATACCAGTGCAGCAAGTATCCCGATTTTGCTCTCAGAGTGTGTGGAGAATGGTATGATTCGTTTAGATGGTAGCCAGACGATTCTCCTATCAGGCTTCGGTGGAGGTTTGACATGGGGCACACTCATTCTTACAATCTAGGTAATCATGTGGTAAACACATAGTTATAAATTTTTTATATTTTAAAGGAGTCCTATCATGGCAGTATTTGAAAAAGTACAAGAAATTATCGTTGAAGAACTTGGGAAAGAAGCATCAGAAGTAACACTTGAATCTACTTTTGATGATTTGGATGCAGATTCATTGGACTTATTCCAAGTAATCTCTGAAATCGAAGATGCTTTCGATATCCAAATCGAAGCAGAAGATAACTTGAAAACAGTTGGTGACTTGGTTGCCTACGTTGAAGAGCAAACAAAATAATTAACATATTACTAGAAGGAGTAGGGGAAACCCACTCCCTCTTGTTTAGGTAATAGTTTGAAACTCAAACGATAAATTCATCGAACTATTACGTAAGCAAGGAATGATGGAGGCACTATGAAAACACGTATTACAGAATTATTGAACATTGATTATCCTATTTTTCAAGGAGGAATGGCCTGGGTTGCAGACGGTGACTTGGCTGGTGCAGTATCAAAAGCTGGTGGTCTAGGAATTATCGGTGGTGGGAATGCACCTAAAGAGGTCGTAAAGGCTAATATCGATAAAATCAAATCACTTACGGACAAACCTTTTGGTGTCAACATCATGCTCTTGTCACCTTTTGTAGAAGACATCGTTGATCTCGTGATTGAAGAAGGGGTTAAGGTGGTTACAACTGGTGCAGGAAATCCAAGTAAATACATGACTCGTTTCCATGATGCAGGAATTACAGTTATTCCTGTTGTTCCAAGTGTTGCTTTGGCAAAACGCATGGAAAAAATTGGTGCAGATGCAGTTATTGCAGAAGGAATGGAAGCCGGTGGACATATTGGTAAATTAACAACTATGACCTTGGTTCGCCAAGTTGCTGCAGCTGTTTCGATTCCAGTTATCGCAGCTGGAGGAATTGCGGACGGTGAAGGTGTCGCTGCAGGCTTTATGCTTGGTGCTGAGGCTGTTCAAGTCGGTACGCGTTTCGTAGTAGCTAAGGAATCTAACGCCCATCCAAAATACAAGGAAAAAATCTTAAAAGCGCGTGATATCGATACGACTATTTCAGCTCAACACTTTGGACATGCTGTTCGTGCCATTAAAAATCAGTTGACACGTGACTTTGAACAGGCTGAAAAAGATGCCTTTAAACAAGAAAATCCAGATTTAGAAATCTTTGAACAAATGGGAGC
Organism: uncultured Streptococcus sp.; assembly: GCA_963551305.1. Classification (GTDB taxonomy): domain Bacteria; phylum Bacillota; class Bacilli; order Lactobacillales; family Streptococcaceae; genus Streptococcus. Next base: position 947 of record CAUVGG010000066.1, on the reverse strand, counting down.
TGGTGCTCTTGCTAAAGCCGTTGTTCATGGAGATGTAGAAGGTGGATCCGTCATGGCAGGTCAGATCGCTGGTTTGGTTTCTAAAGAGGAAACTGTCGAAGAAATCCTAAAAGATCTATACTATGGCGCTGCCAAAAAAATTCAAGAAGAAGCCTCTCGTTGGGCAGGAGTTGTAAGAAATGACTAAAACAGCCTTTCTATTTGCCGGTCAAGGTGCTCAATATCTTGGGATGGGACGAGACCTCTATGAACACTATCCTATTGTCAAGGAAACCATTGATCAAGCTAGTCAAGTACTGGGTTATGACCTTCGTGACTTGATTGATAAGGAAGAAACAAAGTTAAACCAGACTCGTTATACACAGCCAGCTATTTTGGCGACCTCGGTTTCTATTTACCGACTATTGAAAGAAAAGGGTTATCAGCCGGATATGGTAGCAGGATTGTCTCTTGGTGAATATTCTGCTCTTGTAGCAAGCGGTGCCTTGGACTTTGAAGAGGCAGTTGCCTTGGTTGCTAAGCGCGGGGCTTATATGGAAGAGGCGGCGCCTGCTGGTTCAGGCAAGATGGTAGCCGTCCTCAATACTCCAGTAGATGTGATAGAGGAAGCTTGCAAAACTGCTTCTGAAGTCGGTATAGTCACTCCAGCTAACTACAATACTCCAAGCCAAATCGTCATTGGTGGTGAAGTGGCTGCAGTTGACCGTGCGGTCCAACTCTTGCAGGAAGCAGGAGCCAAACGATTGATTCCTTTAAATGTATCTGGTCCTTTCCATACAGCTCTTCTTGAGCCAGCCAGTCAGCAACTAGCTGGAGCTCTTGAAGGAGTGAGTTTCTCTGACTTTACTTGCCCACTAGTCGGCAATACGGAAGCTGCTGTTATGGAAAAAGGTCGAATCCAAGAGCTTTTGACGCGTCAGGTCAAAGAACCTGTTCGTTTTTATGAA
>CAUVGG010000065.1:0-4834 GCA_963551305.1 uncultured Streptococcus sp. | reverse complement strand
TTGGTTTTGAAGGTGGACAAACTCCATTGTTCCGTCGTCTTCCAAAACGTGGATTCACTAACATCAACGCTAAAGAATACGCAATTGTAAACCTTGACCAATTGAACGTCTTTGAAGACGGTGCAGAAGTAACTCCAGTTGTGCTAATCGAAGCAGGAATTGTGAAAGCTGAAAAATCAGGAGTTAAAATTCTTGGTAACGGTGAGTTGACTAAGAAATTGACTGTGAAAGCAGCTAAATTCTCTAAATCAGCTGAGGAAGCTATCACTGCTAAAGGTGGTTCTGTAGAAGTCATCTAAGAGAGGTGACCCATGTTTTTTAAATTATTAAAAGAAGCGCTCAAGGTTAAACAAGTTCGATCAAAAATTCTCTTTACGATTTTTATCATTCTTGTTTTCCGTATTGGGACAAGTATTACTGTTCCAGGTGTGAATGCGAAAAGTTTGGAAGCTCTCAGCGGATTATCTTTCTTGAACATGCTTAGTCTTGTTTCAGGGAATGCCATGAAGAACTTCTCCGTTTTCGCACTCGGAGTAAGTCCGTATATCACTGCTTCCATCGTTGTTCAATTGCTACAAATGGATATTTTACCGAAGTTTGTAGAATGGGGCAAACAAGGAGAAGTAGGACGGAGAAAACTAAACCAAGCTACTCGATATATTGCACTTGTGCTTGCATTCGTTCAATCTATCGGGATTACAGCAGGGTTTAATACCCTATCTGGAGCGAAATTATTAACGACAGCTTTAACTCCACAGGTTTTTGTTACCATTGGTATTATCCTCACAGCAGGTAGTATGATTGTAACTTGGCTTGGAGAACAAATTACGGATAAAGGATACGGAAATGGTGTGTCTATGATTATCTTTGCAGGTATTGTTGCTTCAATCCCTGAGATGATTAAAGGCATCTATGTTGACTACTTCGTCAATATTCCAAGTAGCCGTTTGACTTCATCTATTATCTTTGTCGTTATTTTGATTATCGCTGTCTTGTTGATTGTTTACTTTACAACCTATGTTCAACAGGCAGAGTATAAAATTCCAATCCAATATACAAAAGTTGCTCAAGGTGCCCCATCTAGTTCATACCTTCCATTGAAGGTGAACCCAGCGGGGGTTATCCCAGTTATCTTTGCAAGCTCTATTACAGCTGCACCTGCAGCCATTCTTCAATTTTTGAGTGCTACAGGTCACGATTGGGCTTGGGTACGTACAGCACAGGAAATGTTATCTACAACATCTCCAACAGGTGTTGCTATGTATGCCTTGCTAATCATTCTCTTTACATTCTTCTATACATTTGTACAGATCAATCCAGAGAAAGCAGCAGAAAACTTGCAAAAGAGTGGAGCCTACATTCATGGGGTCCGTCCTGGTAAGGGTACTGAAGAATTCATGTCGAAACTTCTTCGTCGCCTTGCGACTGTCGGATCAATCTTCCTTGGTGTGATTTCAATTTTGCCGATTGTGGCAAAAGATGTCTTTGGTCTTTCAGAAGCTGTTGCTTTTGGGGGAACTAGTCTTTTGATCATTATCTCAACAGGTATCGAAGGAATCAAACAGCTAGAAGGTTACCTATTGAAACGTAAGTATGTTGGTTTCATGGACAAAACAGAATAAAAGCAAGATTACTTTTGCTTAGAGAGTGGAGTATGAAGGTCTATCGATTAGAGAGATTTTCGTCTCCCCTCTTCTATTTTGTTTTTAAATAGGGGTTGAAACAAATTTCTGCTTCTATTTAAATACAAAATAAGGAGATCCTATCATGAATCTTTTGATTATGGGCTTACCTGGAGCAGGTAAGGGAACGCAAGCAGCTAAAATTGTGGAGCAATTCCACGTGGCACACATTTCAACTGGAGATATGTTCCGTGCTGCTATGGCTAATCAAACTGAAATGGGTGTACTTGCCAAGTCGTACATTGATAAAGGTGAGTTGGTTCCAGATGAAGTTACAAATGGAATTGTTAAAGAACGCCTTTCTCAGGACGACATCAAGGAAACAGGTTTCTTGTTGGATGGTTACCCACGTACGATTGAACAAGCGCATGCCTTGGACAAAACATTGGCTGAACTTGGTATCGAACTGGAAGGTGTGATCAACATCGAAGTGAACCCAGACTGTCTCTTGGAACGTTTGAGCGGCCGTATCATCCACCGCGAAACAGGTGAAACCTTCCACAAAGTTTTCAACCCACCAGTTGACTACAAAGAAGAAGATTACTACCAACGCGAAGATGACAAACCTGAGACAGTGAAGCGTCGGTTGGATGTTAATATCGCACAAGGTGAACCAATTATTGCTCACTACCGTGCCAAAGGTTTGGTCCACGATATCGAAGGAAATCAAGATATCAATGATGTGTTCAAAGACATCGAAAAAGTATTGACAAATTTGAAATAAAGCGTTTTTCACACTTGCAAAAAATCGCTACAAATGTTATACTGAGATAGTCTGACTTATAATTGTTGTCTCTGTGTTTAGAGGCATCAAATCGAAATTTATGGAGGTGCTTTTGCGTGGCAAAAGACGATGTGATTGAAGTTGAAGGCAAAGTAGTCGATACAATGCCTAACGCAATGTTTACGGTTGAACTTGAAAATGGACATCAGATTTTAGCAACAGTTTCTGGTAAAATTCGTAAAAACTATATTCGTATTTTAGCGGGAGATCGTGTTACTGTCGAGATGAGTCCATATGACTTGACACGTGGACGTATCACTTACCGCTTTAAATAATCGAAAAACTTGGAGGGATAAGAAATGAAAGTAAGACCATCGGTCAAACCAATTTGCGAATACTGTAAAGTAATTCGTCGTAATGGTCGTGTTATGGTAATTTGCCCAGCAAATCCAAAACACAAACAACGTCAAGGATAAGATAGAAAGGAGAAAACATGGCTCGTATTGCTGGAGTTGACATTCCAAATGACAAACGCGTAGTAATCTCATTGACTTACGTTTATGGTATCGGACTTGCAACATCTAAGAAAATTTTGGCTGCTGCTGGAATCTCAGAAGATGTTCGTGTACGTGACCTTACATCAGATCAAGAAGATGCTATCCGTCGTGAAGTGGATGCAATCAAAGTTGAAGGTGACCTTCGTCGTGAAGTAAACTTGAACATCAAACGTTTGATGGAAATCGGTTCTTACCGTGGTATTCGTCACCGTCGTGGACTTCCTGTCCGTGGACAAAACACTAAAAACAACGCTCGCACTCGTAAAGGTAAAGCTGTTGCGATTGCTGGTAAGAAAAAATAATATAAGGAGGTAAAAAGTCTTGGCTAAACCAACACGTAAACGTCGTGTGAAGAAAAATATCGAATCTGGTATTGCACATATTCACGCTACATTTAATAACACTATTGTTATGATTACTGATGTGCATGGTAATGCAATTGCTTGGTCATCAGCTGGTGCTCTTGGTTTCAAAGGTTCTCGTAAATCTACACCATTCGCTGCTCAAATGGCTTCAGAAGCTGCTGCTAAATCTGCACAAGAACACGGTCTTAAATCAGTTGAAGTTACTGTAAAAGGTCCAGGTTCTGGTCGTGAGTCAGCTATTCGTGCGCTTGCTGCCGCTGGTCTTGAAGTAACAGCAATTCGTGATGTGACTCCAGTGCCACACAATGGTGCTCGTCCTCCAAAACGTCGCCGTGTATAATCATCGCATTACACTGCTTTTCGTTTAAGAGGGAGTAACTAAATGATTGAGTTTGAAAAACCAAATATAACAAAAATTGATGAAAATAAAGATTATGGCAAGTTTGTAATCGAACCACTTGAACGTGGCTACGGTACAACTCTTGGTAACTCTCTTCGTCGTGTACTACTGGCTTCTCTACCAGGAGCAGCAGTGACATCTATCAACATTGAAGGTGTCTTGCATGAGTTCGACACAGTTCCAGGTGTTCGTGAAGACGTGATGCAAATCATTCTGAACATTAAAGGGATTGCAGTGAAATCATATGTTGAAGACGAAAAAATCATTGAACTTGATGTTGAAGGTCCTGCTGAAATTACAGCTGGAGACATTTTGACTGATAGTGATATTGAGATTGTAAATCCAGATCATTATCTCTTTACAATCGGTGAAGGTTCTTCTCTAAAAGCGACAATGACTGTTAACAGTGGTCGTGGATATGTACCTGCTGATGAAAACAAAAAAGATAATGCACCAGTTGGAACACTTGCTGTAGATTCTATTTATACACCAGTTACAAAAGTCAACTATCAAGTTGAACCTGCTCGTGTAGGTAGCAATGATGGCTTTGACAAATTAACCCTTGAAATCTTGACTAATGGAACAATCATTCCAGAAGATGCTTTAGGGCTTTCAGCACGTATCTTGACAGAACATCTTGATTTGTTTACAAATCTTACTGAGATTGCTAAGTCAACTGAAGTGATGAAAGAAGCTGATACTGAATCTGACGATCGTATTTTGGATCGGACGATTGAGGAACTGGACTTGTCTGTGCGTTCATACAACTGTTTGAAACGTGCCGGTATCAATACTGTGCATGATTTGACAGAAAAATCTGAAGCAGAGATGATGAAAGTACGAAATCTTGGACGCAAGAGTTTGGAAGAAGTGAAACTAAAACTCATTGACTTGGGTCTTGGATTAAAAGATAAATAAAGGAGGAATACATGGCTTACCGTAAACTAGGACGCACTAGCTCACAACGTAAAGCAATGCTTCGCGATTTGACAACTGACCTTTTGATCAACGAATCAATCGTGACAACTGAAGCTCGTGCTAAAGAAATCCGTAAAACTGTTGAAAAAATGATTACTCTAGGTAAACGTGGTGATTTGCATGCACGT
>CAUVGG010000064.1:0-4845 GCA_963551305.1 uncultured Streptococcus sp. | reverse complement strand
AGTGAATTCACTTGCGCATGGATTTAGAAATGAAGGTCTGACTTGTCAGATGAAACGGATGGTACCGCGTGTCAACGCTCCGAGTGGAGTTTTTGGCATGTGGTTTTCTTTTTATCTACGAGCGACTGATGGAGGAATTATGTCAACTATTGAAGAACAATTAAAAGCGCTTCGCGAAGAAACGCTGGCTAGCTTGAAGCAGATTACTGCTGAAAATGAAAAAGAGATGCAAGAATTACGTGTCTCTGTCCTTGGGAAAAAAGGTTCACTGACTGAAATCCTTAAAGGGATGAAGGATGTATCGGCTGAAATGCGCCCTGTCATCGGGAAACACGTCAATGAAGCTCGTGATGTCTTGACAGCAGCTTTTGAAGAAACAGCGAAACTCTTGGAAGAAAAGAAAGTCGCAGCTCAACTGACTAGTGAGAGTATCGATGTAACACTTCCAGGTCGTCCAGTTGCGACTGGTCACCGTCATGTTCTTACACAAACCAGTGAAGAAATCGAAGATATTTTCATCGGGATGGGGTACCAAGTCGTGGATGGTTTTGAAGTGGAGCAAGACTACTATAACTTCGAGCGTATGAACCTTCCAAAAGATCACCCAGCTCGTGATATGCAGGATACTTTCTACATCACAGAAGAAATCTTGCTTCGTACTCACACGTCTCCAGTTCAGGCGCGTGCTATGGATGCTCATGATTTTTCAAAAGGTCCTTTGAAAATGATCTCACCAGGGCGTGTGTTCCGTCGTGATACGGATGATGCAACCCACAGTCACCAGTTCCACCAAATCGAAGGTTTGGTTGTTGGGAAAAACATCTCTATGGCTGACCTTCAAGGAACCCTCCAGTTGATTGTACAAAAAATGTTTGGTGAAGAGCGTCAAATCCGTTTGCGTCCATCTTACTTCCCGTTCACAGAGCCTTCTGTTGAGGTTGATGTTTCCTGCTTTAAGTGTGGCGGAGAAGGCTGTAACGTATGTAAGAAAACAGGTTGGATCGAAATCATGGGGGCCGGTATGGTTCACCCACGTGTCCTTGAGATGAGTGGTATCGATGCAACTGTATACTCTGGTTTTGCCTTTGGTCTTGGTCAAGAGCGTGTAGCTATGCTCCGATACGGAATCAACGATATCCGTGGATTCTACCAAGGGGATGTACGCTTTTCAGAACAGTTTAAATAATGATTAGAAAAGTAGAAATAGCAGATGTTGGAGTGTTGGCCGAAATTGCCAAACAAACCTTTCGTGAGACATTTGCGTATGATAATAGGGAAGAGCAGTTACAGGAATACTTTGAAGAGGCTTATAGTCTGAGAGTTTTGTCAACTGAGTTGGAAAATCCTGACTCCGAAACCTATTTCATTATGCATGAAGAGGAGATAGCTGGTTTTCTCAAAGTCAATTGGGGAAATGCTCAAACTGAGAGAGAATTAGAGAACGCTTTTGAAATTCAACGCCTCTATGTGCTACAAAAATTCCAAGGATTTGGACTTGGTAAGCAGCTGTTTGAATTCGCTCTTGAACTTGCTGAAAAAAATAGTTTTTCCTGGGCTTGGTTAGGTGTTTGGGAGCATAATACAAAAGCTCAAGCGTTTTATAATCGATATGGTTTTGAAAAATTTAGCCAACATCATTTTATGGTTGGTCAAAAAGTAGATACAGATTGGTTACTGAAAAAGAAATTAAGGTAAGAAGATGATTCTTCTATTGAAATGATAGGAAAGGAAAAAACTAGAGGGACAACTGTCATTCTGGAGAACTAAATTATGCTTGTATCTTATAAATGGTTAAAAGAATTGGTGGACATTGATGTGCCATCACAAGAGTTGGCTGAAAAAATGTCAACTACAGGGATCGAGGTAGAAGGTGTCGAATCACCTGCTGCTGGTCTCTCAAAAATTGTCGTCGGTGAGGTCTTGTCTTGCGAAGATGTGCCAGAAACTCACCTCCATGTTTGTCAGGTTAACGTTGGCGAAGAAGAAGCCCGTCAAATCGTTTGTGGTGCCCCAAATGTGCGTGCTGGTATCAAGGTCATGGTGGCTCTTCCAGGAGCTCGTATCGCTGACAATTACAAAATCAAAAAAGGAAAAATCCGTGGCTTAGAGTCTCTCGGAATGATTTGCTCACTTGGTGAATTAGGTATTTCTGACTCAGTTGTGCCAAAGGAATTCGCAGATGGTATCCAAATCTTGCCTCAAGATGCTATTCCTGGGGACGAAGTCTTTTCTTACCTAGACTTGGATGATGAAATTATCGAACTTTCAATCACTCCAAACCGTGCAGATGCTCTATCTATGCGTGGAGTAGCGCACGAAGTGGCAGCTATCTATGACAAGGCCGTTAACTTTAAAGAATTTACTCTGACAGAAACAAATGAAAGTGCAGCAGACGCTCTTTCTGTAGGGATTGAAACAGACAAGGCACCATACTATGCGGCCCGTATCTTGGACAATGTGACCATCGCACCAAGTCCACAATGGTTGCAAAACCTTCTTATGAACGAAGGCATCCGTCCGATTAACAATGTGGTCGACGTGACCAACTATATCCTACTCTACTTTGGTCAGCCTATGCATGCCTTTGACTTGGATACCTTTGAAGGGACTGACATCCGTGTGCGTGAAGCGCGTGCTGGTGAAAAGTTGGTGACCTTGGACGGTGAAGAACGTGAGTTGGAAACAAATGATTTAGTGATTACTGTCGCTGACAAACCAGTCGCCCTTGCAGGTGTCATGGGTGGAGAGGCTACAGAAATCTCTGAAAAATCTAGTCGTGTTGTGTTAGAAGCTGCTGTTTTCAATGGCACATCCATTCGTAAGACTAGCGGACGCCTTAACCTTCGTTCGGAATCATCTTCTCGTTTTGAAAAAGGGATCAATGTGGCAACAGTCAATGAGGCCTTGGATGCTGCAGCTAGCATGATTGCAGAACTTGCAGGTGCGACGGTGCGTAAGGGCATCGTTTCAGCGGGTGAGCTTGACACTTCAGATGTAGAAGTATCTTCAACTCTTGCCGATGTCAACCGTGTCCTTGGAACAGAACTTTCATACGCTGATGTCGAAGATGTCTTCCGTCGTCTTGGCTTTGGTCTTTCTGGAAATGAAGACAGCTTTACCGTTAGCGTTCCACGTCGTCGTTGGGATATCGCCATCGAAGCGGACCTCTTTGAAGAAATCGCTCGTATCTATGGTTATGACCGTTTGCCAACCAGTCTTCCAAAAGATGATGGTACAGCAGGTGAATTGACTGCAACACAAAAATTGCGTCGCCAAGTCCGTACGATTGCTGAAGGGGCAGGCTTGACAGAAATCATTACCTACGCTCTAACAACTCCTGAAAAAGCAGTTGAGTTCACAGCTCAACCAAGTAACCTTACAGAACTTATGTGGCCAATGACAGTGGATCGCTCCGCTCTCCGCCAAAATATGGTCTCAGGTATCCTTGATACGGTTGCCTACAATGTGGCTCGTAAGAACAAAAACTTGGCTCTTTACGAGATTGGAAAAGTCTTTGAACAAACAGGCAATCCAAAAGAAGACCTACCAAACGAAATCAACAGCTTTGCCTTTGCCTTGACAGGCTTGGTTGCTGAAAAAGACTTCCAAACGGCAGCAGTTCCAGTTGATTTCTTCTATGCTAAGGGAATCCTTGAAGCGCTTTTTGCTCGCTTGGGGCTTGAAGTGACTTATACAGCAACAGCTGAGATGGCAAGCCTCCATCCAGGACGTACAGCCGTGATTTCGCTCGGTGACCAAGTTCTTGGTTTCCTTGGCCAAGTACATCCAGTAACTGCCAAGGCCTATGATATTCCAGAAACGTATGTAGCTGAGCTCAACCTTTCAGCCATCGAAGCTGCGCTTCAACCTGCTGCTCCATTTGTGGAAATTACCAAATTCCCAGCTGTTAGTCGTGATATTGCTCTACTTCTCAAGGCAGAAGTCACTCACCAAGAAGTTGTAGACGCTATCCAAGCTGCAGGCGTGAAACGTTTGACAGATATCAAACTCTTTGACGTCTTCTCAGGCGAAAAACTGGGGGTTGGCATGAAGTCAATGGCCTATAGCTTGACCTTCCAAAATCCAGAAGATAGTTTAACAGACGAGGAAGTCGCACGCTACATGGAAAAAATCCAAGCATCACTCGAAGAAAAAGTGAATGCAGAAGTACGTTAACTCATCAATCCATCCATCCTTCGGGGTGGATTTTTAGTTTCAAAAGGACAGTTCAGAAGAGAAAAGCAACAGTTGAGAGAGGAATCATCTCAGAAAGCCTTTAATGAGCTATACTTAAGTTATCACTGAACCGCTTAAAAACCTTAGATTTGGTAGATTTTTACTATAAATAATCTCGATAAAAATAGACACAAAATGTTGTAAAGGCTATCAAAAAGGAGTATAATAAGTGCAACATATCTCGGAGGTGGAAGATGCTAGAAGTAAGAAGTCTAGAGAAAAGTTTCGGTTCCAAGCAAGTCTTGTTTGGTGTCGATTTTCAGGCAAGTCCAGGAAGGATTCTGGGCTTGGTCGGAAAAAATGGTGCTGGGAAAACAACGATTTTCCACAGTATGTTGAAATTTTTGGAGTATCAAGGAGAGATCAGTCTGGATGGACAGGAGATTCGTCAGGAAACCTATGCTCGGATTGGCTATCTGCCTGAGGAACGTAGCCTCATGCCTAAGCTGACAGTCCTTGAACAAGTTCGCTACTTGGCGACTCTAAAGGGCATGGATGCTAAGGAGGTCAAGGAGAAACTCCCTCAATGGATGGAAAAATTGGAAGTGAAGGGTAAATTGACCGACAAAATCAAGAGTCTTTCCAAAGGGAATCAACAGAAAATTCAGC
>CAUVGG010000063.1:0-4861 GCA_963551305.1 uncultured Streptococcus sp. | reverse complement strand
CCAGCACATGGCGAATCCACACAGGCTTCCCAATATCTGATAGATATTTTGCACAAGCCAAGATGTTTTTATTGGTTTGGCTGGTAACAATTCTGTGTTGTTCATCGTTGATTTCCTTGATATCCAAGAGAACCAAATCTGTCACCGCCATGAGTTTATTAAACTTTTCGAGATAACGTGGTTTATTACGGAACGGAAGGGCACAGGTATCCAAGGTACAGTGGATTCCTTTTTCCTTGGCCTTGGTAAAGAGGGCAATTAGGAAATCAATCTGTAAGAGGGCTTCTCCTCCACTAACAGTGATTCCCCCCTTGTCTCCCCAGAAACCACGGTAGCGAAGGGCTTCTGTCAAGACATCGTCTACTGTCCGTTCGCGTGATTTATTGGTCTCCATAGCCCATGTATCAGGGTTATGGCAGTACTGGCAACGCATGTGACAACCCTGCAAAAAGACAATGAAACGAATCCCGGGGCCATCTACCGCCCCAAAACTCTCTGTCGAATGCACCATTCCTGTCACTTGTCCATAGTCAATTGTTTCTTCAGACATATCGTCACCTTCCTTGAAACCGTTTTATAGTTTTATTATATCACGAGTAAGGTGAAAAACAAGGTTTTTTTGTCTATTTTTTAGAAAGCAATCTGTTTTTCACTTTCATTTTCAATTTCTTTTAATGATCCGATTCAAAATCAAAACCATACAAGGTTGCGAAATAGTCCTCAGGGCGCTCTGCACGGCGGATTTGGCGGGCTTTTCCTTCTTCGGTATAGAGGATTTCTGCCGAGCGTAGTTTGGCATTGTACTGGTAACCCATGGAGAATCCATGTGCACCTGTATCATGAATCACCAGCAAATCACCTATTTCTGTATGAGGTAGTTCGCGATTGATGGCAAATTTATCATTGTTCTCACAGAGCGATCCAACCACATCTACGACCTCAACAGGGCCGTCTGGATGAGTGAGGTTGGTGATATGGTGGTAGGCTCCATACATGGCGGGACGCATGAGGTTGACTGCTGATGCATCCACGCCTAGATAGGCACGGTAAGTTTTTTTCTTATGGGTGACTCTTGTGACCAAAGCTCCGTGAGGGGCTAACATAAAGCGGCCCAATTCAGTAAAAATCTTGACCTGACCGAGATCTGCTGGCGTGAGGACCTCTTCATACACCTTACGCACACCTTCACCAATCATCACAATATCATTTGGCTCCTGGTCTGGACGGTAATTGACACCAATACCGCCGGAAAGATTGATAAAGTCTAGTGAAATGCCCAACTTTTCCTTGATTTCAACAGCCAATTCAAAGAGCTGACGTGCCAACTCTGGGTAGTAGAGATGGGTGACGGTATTGGATGCTAGGAAAGAGTGAATCCCAAAAGTCTTGGCTCCTTTTTCCTTCAAAATCGCAAAGGCTTCAAAAAGCTGATCCTTGGTCATCCCAAACTTAGCCTCTCCAGGATTGTCCATGATGTCTGTCCCCAGTTCAAAAACGCCACCAGGATTGTAACGACAAGAGATGATTTCTGGAATGCCTGCCGCTCGCTCCAGATGTTCAATGTCTTCAAAAGCATCCAAGTTAATGGTCGCACCTAATTCACGCGCATAGGCGTACTCTTGGTCTGGGGTATTGTTAGAAGAGAACATGATCTCAGAACCAGGAAAATCCAGTTTATGGCTCATCAAAAGCTCCACATAACTAGAACAGTCCACACCACAACCTTCCTCTTTGAGAATTTTCAAGATGGCTGGGGTTGGAGTAGCCTTAACTGCAAAATATTCCTTAAAGCCCTTGTTCCAGGAAAAGGCCTGGTTGACGGCTCGCGCTTTCTCGCGAATCCCCTTCTCATCATACAAGTGAAAAGGAGTCGGGAACTCTGCAACAATCGTTTCTAAATCTTCTCGGCTGATAAATGGTGTTTTCATAAGCATCCTTCTATTCTGTTTGCAAAGAAAGGCTGGGACAATCGTTCCAACCTTTAGTTCTATTTCTTATTTGTCTTCGTCAAAGATATTTCCAATCTCAACATCGATGGATTGGTTCTTAACATCAATATTGGTTACTTTCAAGAGTGACTTGTAATCAAACTGCTTTTCACGTTCTTCTTGGGCATTGTCTGCAAAAACTGCGACACCAGCTAGTTCCGAATCAAACTCACGCAAGAGACTGATCATCCCATTGACAGTTCCCCCACCTTTCAAGAAGTCATCCACGATCAAGACACGACTGCCTGCCTTGAGGCTACGTTTTGAAAGGAACATTTTCTCTATGCGGTCACCGCTTGAACCTGAAACATAGTTGACGCTGACCGTTGAACCTTCGGTAATTTTCAAGTCACGGCGCACAATGACAAATGGAACATTGAGGACATTGGCAACTGCATTTGCAAGTGGCACACCTTTTGTTGCTACTGTCATAACCGCATCGATTTTTTGGTCCATAAAGCTCTTGGCAATGATACGACCAATATTTTTCAAAATGGCAGGCGTACTGAGCAAATCAGATAGGTAGATGTAGCCACCTGGCAAGATACGGTCGCTTTCTGAAAGTTTGTCACGCAAGTCTGCGATCATTTCTTTGGCTTCATGACTCGAGATTGATGGTGTAAAGATAACGCCACCACCTGCTCCAGTCACAGTCTGAATATGGCCGATTTCGATTTCCTCAAAGGCACGCTTGATAATCACGATGTCCTCTGAAATCGATGATTTAGCAGATTCGTACTTTTCTGCAAAGGTGTTGAGACTTGTTAGTTTGTATGGATTATTAATCAAATAGTTGGAAATGACAACCATCCGATCACTTCTTCTTAATTTCATTTTTATTTACCATTCCATTTAATTTTGATATTTTATCCATTATACCACATTCACATAAAAAAACGAACATTATTGCGTAAAAAATGCTCGTTTTTCTTAAATTATTAATCTAAATCTGGTTTATAGAAGGAACGATTGTCCATAGCGAAGATTTTATTGGTCATCTCTCCTTTGTCCACCAAAGCTAGAGCCGTTGACATCATCATCATGCTGGCATCCAGATTATCAATCATGTGGATAATCTCTGCCTCCATAATGCGTGGACGAACCGGACTTCCATACTCCAGCAAGCCATGATGACTGAGAATCACATGGCGCAGTAGCACCACTTCTTCTCTAGTATCATCGATGCCGAGTTCCATGACTGTCTTGGTAATTTCGCTATCGATGAGGGCGATATGGCCGATAAGATTGCCTCGCACTGTGTACTCCGTCTGATCGGGACCACTGAGTTCTAAAACCTTGGCCAAGTCGTGCAACATAATTCCCGCATAGAGGAGGCTCTTATTGAGCTGAGGATAGATCTCGCTAATGGCATCTGCCAAGCGCACCATGGTTGCTGTATGATAGGCCAAACCCGTTTCAAAGGCATGGTGGTTAGTCTTAGCAGCTGGATAGGAGTAGAATTCCTTATCATACTTGGTGTAGAGACTGCGAACGATACGCTGCCAGACAGGATTTTCAATCTTGAAAATCATTTGCGACATGTAGTCACGGATTTCCTTGACATCAACTGGAGATTTGACCTTGAAATCAGCTGGATCATTGGGTTCCCCAGGCTGAGGCAAGCGGAGAGTAATTTGATTGACTTGAGGAGTGTTGTTATAAACTTCTCGACGTCCCTGCATGTGGACGACTTTCCCTGCGGTAAAGGCCTCAACGTTATGAGGTTGGGCATCCCAGAGTTTCCCTTCAATCTCGCCACTATCGTCTTGGAAGGTAAAGGCTAGGTAGTTTTTCCCAGCACGCGTCTGTCTCAGGTCAGCTGATTTAATCAGGTAAAAACCTTCAAACAGCTCATCTTTTTTCATGTGACTAATCTTCATATTCTTCCTCATCTTCTTGGAAATGGAGTAGATCAAGCGCAGGCTCACCTTCTGATAACTCAATGTGACGGAGCGTCCGCTCAATAGCTGTGGTGCGACGGTTTAATAATTCATCAATATTGCCAGAGGCATGTTGAAGATGCTTTTGTGCCTTGACCAGAATGCCTCCGAACTTACCAAACTCGGTCTTGACACTAGCTAGGGTCTTGCTGATATGATCAGCACTCTTTTGGATATTGAGAGTTTTGAAGCCAACTGATAGGGAATTAAGCAGGGCTGATAGGGTACTTGGACCAGCAACAATAATCTGTTCCTCCCGTCTCAAATCATCAAAGAAGGCCGGATTTCGAACGATTTCTGAATAAAGACCTTCTGTCGGAACAAACAAAATCCCAAAATTGGTCGTCCGAGGCGGCGCTATATACTTGCTCTTGATATCCTTGGCAAAACGCTTAACGCTTGCCAAGAGTGACTTGCGACAGCGTTCGATTTCGTCCTTATCGCCTGCTTCATAAGCTTCTTCTAAGCGGTAATAATCCGCCAGTGGAAACTTGGAGTCAATCGGCAAATAGACAGTTACCTGGTCACCTTGACCAGGTAACTTGATGGCGTATTCCACACGTTCACTGGAGTTTTCAACCGTTGCAAATTCTCGTTCGTACTGGGCTGGTGTCATGATGTCTTCGATGATTTGCCCCAGTTGTAATTCGCCCAGAATTCCTCGCGTCTTGGTTCCAGAGAGAACCTTGTTGAGGGCCCCGACATCGCGGGCAACTGTCTGCATTTCTCCAAGGCCTCGATTGACCGACTCCAATTGCTTGGAAACTGTCTCGAAGGAAGCCTGCAAGCGTGTCTGCAAGGTCTTTTCTATCTTTTCCTCGACCGTCTGGCGCATTTGTTCTAAACGTTGCTCATTGGACTCCTGCAGGGCTTGGAGACGTTGGTCGGTCTTGTCTCTGGTTTGAAGGAGATTCTCGTTCATCTCCTGTCTAA
>CAUVGG010000062.1:0-4897 GCA_963551305.1 uncultured Streptococcus sp. | reverse complement strand
TTGTTTTTAGTTTTTATGAGGAAATCCAAGAATTCTAAATCGATTAGTCTTCTTTCTTCTTTCTAGCAAGCAAGCCATAACCACTCATTGCTCCGAGAAGTCCCAGAGCTACTAGACTGGCATCTGTTTCTACACCAGTATTTGGAAGTTGATTTGTTGCCTTTTCTGCTTTGACTGGTGTTTCCACCATTGAATTGTCTGTACTTGGTACTAGCTGTTCAACTTTTTCCTTGGTACCAATTTCAACAATTTCTGGGATAGCTTCCTTAAGAACTTCAGTTGAAAGAAGAGTGCGTTTGCCTTGGGCATCCACCTCTACCAAATGACGAACCTGACCTTCCACACCTGCTTGAACTAGCTGGCGCTGTCCTTTCAGAAGGCTTGCATTTGGTCGCTCTTGACGATTGAAGGCCACTGTGTCCTCTTCAATTTCTAGTTTCGGAATTTCTAAAACTAGGTCTTTTACTCCCTCAGCCGGTTGGTTACTTGACAGAACTTTTGTACCAACTTCGGTAATTTCTGGGATAGCTTCCTTAAGAACTTCAGTTGAACGAAGGGTGCGATTGCCTTGGGCATCTACTTCTACTAGACGACGAACTTGTCCTTCCGCTCCTGCTTGAACTAGCTGGCGCTGTCCTTTCAGAAGGCTTGCATTTGGTCGCTCCTGACGTTCAAAGGCTGTTGTTTCAGTTTCAATAACTAGTTCAGGGAGGGCCTCAACCGTTGGAGCTACTTCATTTGGATCCATGCTACCAACATGATGGCTTTCTTCTGCAGGTGCTAGTTTCTTATTCAACTTTTCTTTCATGTCCGCAAAAGCTTGTGGAGTTGGCATCTCTGAAGCCAACAAAGTTTCTGCTTGTTCAATCAACTCAGCTTTAAGATCTTTTTCACGGACAGATTCGAGCAAACCTTCCAATTCTTCTCTAGCAGTTTGGTAACGTTGATTTCCATCCAGGTCTGCTCCTGCTTGTTTCAACTCATTCAAAGCCTGGTTGACTTCTTCTTGGCTAGCATTGTGGTTTTCTGCTACTGCTTTCGCTGCATTGAGCTTCTCTACTAGTGCTGCTTGTTTGTCCTCACTTGAGAAGGAGTAGGCAAGGGTTGACTGACGGCCTTGGGCAGCAGTGATTTCTTGTTTGAGGTACTCATCGTTGACAGCTGCTTTTGGAGAAACCAAGACATCGAACTCAGCGGTGTGCCCCTTGTAATGCAAGGTCAAGGTCTGACGGCCAGTCTTTTGAGCATCGTAGCCTGTAATTTCAACACCTTGATCTGTGAAGGCATGACTTTCTTCTGTCTCATCATCATAGAGAACGCTGAAGCGACCTTCTGCAAGATTCAGTTGATCACCTACTAAATAGTCTGTTTTCGGTTTCTGAGTAATGTACAGACCTGCTACTTCCTTTGGTTTTCCTTCATCTTGACCTGTCACTTGTACCTTTAAGTCACCGCTTACTGGAAGTCCAAGGTAGCTAACTGTGAGCTTCTGTTCACCCTTTTGATGAGCATCGTAGCCAGATACCATCACACCTGAGTGAGTAAGGTTAATCAGCTCATCGGCTTGTCCCCCTTCGTATTGAACACGGAGTGTTCCGCCTCTGAGGTCAAGTTTTTCTCCTTCTTTATAAACTGTCTTCTTAGGTCCTTTTTCAAGACTAACAGATTTAATTTTTCTTTCATCCTGTGGAATCGCTACAGCCAAGATGTTACTGATTTCTTTGCCAGGTAGTTGGGTACGATAGTAGAGGAGATTTGGTTGTTTGTCAAAGGCTAATGGTGCTGTTGCCAGGTCTCCACCAGTTTCAGTCTTCAAGGTTGCAATCGGTGTTTGTGAATCCGCCTTGTCGTAAACAGTGATGGTTGCGCCTGCCGGAACATCAGAAAAGCCTAGTTGAACTTGGTGGTTTCCAAGTGAGCGAGCCGCTACCTTAGCCATTGGAATATTTTGACTTTCTGTGTCCAAGGTTTCATACATCTTCCAGTTGTAGATACGAATGGCTTTCCAAGGTGTTCCGTTATCAGATGTGATAACTTTTAGACGCCAGTCTTGAGCAGTAATTGGTTTGTCAAGAGTGATATCTGTCACGTGCGCTTTATTGCCACGGACTTCCTTAGCTAACTTCCATTCACCATCCGCATCTTTATAATAAAGGTCAAAGTCTTTGGTGTTCATCAAACCGTCGTTTACGGATTCTCCACCAGCTCCCGCATGATCCATGACCCATCTAACAACACGACGTGGTTGGGTCAAACGAATATCTACACTACCACTCAACTGAGCTGAAGACCACTTATCTGACAAGCTAGTAATGGTACCGTTCAACATACCTTCGATGCCTTCTCCACCTTCAGTATTTGGGAAAGTGCTATCGATAACCTTTGCCCCTGGAACAATATTTTCAGCTAAAGGTCTTGGGAGAGTTGTATCCTGAACTGTCATCCCCCAGTTAAAGGATGCCGTCGCAGCTTCGGAACGGAGGCCATTTTTACCAACCGCAACGACTTTCAATTCCTGAGTCCTACCAGTCGCATTAGCAGAGCGGCTAACTTTTGGCAAGTAGATAGTGGAAGCAGATGATCCTGTCAACAAACGCCAGTTATCTCCATCTTTTTCGTAGACTTCATAGAAATCTGCATCTTGGTTACCAGCAAATTGGACCACTGCTTCAGCTTCTTGGGCATTCTTAAGAGATTGTTTCACCACAGAAAGGCCTGTAGGCGCTTGTGGTGCTTGGTGATTGTCTGAAATTGTTAATTGACCTAGGTTGAACTGATAATCTTTTACAGCTCCTTCATGCTCGAAGAAGAGTTTGACTGCATAGATGGTTTTACCTGCTAGTGAGCTAAGGTCAAATTCTTCATTCTTCCAGTCATCAGAGAGAGTCAGTTCTTTCCATGCAGCTGCATCCTCAAATTTGTAGTCTGGAGTCGTAGAGAAGGCCATATAAACTTTAGAGCCTTTTCCTCCCTTGTGGGCAACACGAAGTTTGGTATTTTCAGTCACTTCTAGTTTGGTAGAATATAAATTCACATCCTGGTCCGTCTTACCAGCTACATCACCTGAGAATTTAAGGGAGTTCCCTCCATTATAGGCATCTGTAAAGTCGTATTCTGCACGAAGTTTTTCCCCCGTTGAAGTCTGCCACCAGCGCCATGTTGGCAAGACACCAGAAACAGAACGGTAGTTCCACTCAGAATCCTTAGAAACTTTACCGTCTACAAACCACTTTCTACCATGACCTGTATTAAAGGAGGTGGTGAAGGTCCGGCCCACTGCTGGTGTGCGATCAGCAACTAAATTGGCAATTCCATACCACTCTTTGTCCGCTGGTTTTTGAGCCGTTGGATCTCCTTGGTAGCCTGTGAAAAAGATATCTTCGTTCTTATGGTAGTCTTCGCCTGTTTTTCCTAGACTGGTAATCGTATCTGGTGCAAAAAGTCCAAGTGACAAACGCAACTTGCCTTTTTCATCTAAGAGGGCATCCCATTTGACTTTGGTCTTATAAGAGCCACCTTGTTGCAATTCCAAGCCTGCAAAGACATCATACTGGCTACGTTCTAGCCATTTGGCCATCTCTACGGAGTGGTCATTCTTTTCCTTGTTCCAGTTGAAATTGGCAAAAAATTGGTCTGCAGGGACTTTGTCTCCTTCTTTTTGCATGAACTGGTAGTTGTAATCACCTAGACCATCTTCGTGGTAACGACCGTATTTGTAGGTCATGGCATCGTACCAAGCATACTTGATTGGGTGGTTGACTTTGGCTGCGTATTCTTTTGTATAGAGCATGAATTGGCGCATTTTTTCACCAAGAGGTGCTACCAATTCCCCCGTTGTTTCCTGATTAATGAAATAGCCATCAAATCCGTAATACTTAGCAAGATCGACAAGTTTTCGTGCGATAGGGAAGGTGCCATCTGCGTCTTGTTTCAAGGCAGCTGCAAATTTCTCTTGGTCAGCAATGCTATTTGACCAGTTGAAAAAGAGTGTTCCATAAACGGGAACTCCGTTGCGGTGACCGGCATCAATGACATCTGGAGTTGGAACTAGACCTTCCCAGAAGACCATTGAATCCAAGTATTGCCAGTAATCAAAGGCGTAGGCCTTGAATTCTTCTCCACCAACAGAAGCGTGATCTTTAGCTTTCGAGTTGGTATTTGCCAGCGCCTGGACCTTGGCTCTTCTGCTTGCTTTTTCATTGACCAACTGACCTCTATGGCGCTTGGCGAGTTCAACTGAGGAACGGTTAATGGGATCATCCTCACGCGCACCCGGTTCCCATTTCAACAAATCTTCCCATGTATCAAATTTGATTTCTTTTGGTCGGAGACTCTTTTCTTCATTTTTAGGAACGTCTGCTAGAGTTGGTTTGTCGGCTTTCTTCTCAGCCACTTGAGGAGCTTCCTCTGGTTTGACTTCTTCTTTTTCAGTTGGTTGAGCAGATTTTTCAGCTTTATCTGTCGGAGTTGGCTTTGCTTCTTCTTTTTCATTAACCAAATCCGTTATTGCTGGAGTGTTTTCTGAAATTGGTTGCTCAGCTACTTTATTCTCTGTTTCCGATAATTGTTTTTCGAGAGCTGTTGTGTCTGGTT
The DNA here is from genome assembly GCA_963551305.1 of uncultured Streptococcus sp. GTDB lineage: Bacteria > Bacillota > Bacilli > Lactobacillales > Streptococcaceae > Streptococcus. Next base: position 304 of record CAUVGG010000062.1, on the reverse strand, counting down.
TAGCTGTTTCACTGGCACTTGTCGCTTGAGCGCTCGTATTAGTAGCTATTTCAGGGACAGCGACCTGTTCGGCAAGAGCTGGGCTTGCAAACAGAGCTGAACCAATCATCAAGGAACAAGCCCCGATTGACAGCTTACGAATACTGTAACGGCAACGTTTTTCAAAAAATAGATTTTTCATCTTATCCTCCTAATAAAATATAAAGTAAGCGCTTTACTTTTTGATAAAAAGTAACTGTTCTCAGTGCACACCACCAGAACAGGATCATCTTCATTTTATCCTATATGAAAGCGATGTCAATCT
>CAUVGG010000061.1:0-4904 GCA_963551305.1 uncultured Streptococcus sp. | reverse complement strand
ACATCAGAGCAAGGAGGATGCTCATATGGAAGACAAAGCACTCATCACTGAAGCTTACCAACTCCTTTCCGAGTTAAATAAAAGCTACCAAAGCTGTAAACAAGGAACAGCCGATGATCTTCGACTGCAAGAGCTACTGAACACTACTCTCCAGGAACTTAAAAAAGCGGAAAAGTTGGACAACAGTATCTTAATCGACCTCGAGAAATTTTACCAACGTACCAGTCTTCTGATTGGACTGGGCAGTCTAAAACTAAACGACCAAGCACGCAACGCTTGGCGCAACTATGACAAGTTCCATTATGAGCATGTCAAACACGTACTAACTCTCTATGGACCTGTTTTTGGATTCTGATACTCTTCGAAAATCTCTTCAAACCACGTCAGCTTCGCCTTGCCGTACCCAAGTATAGCCTTCGGATCGCTTCCTAGTTTGCTCTTTGATTTTCATTGAGTATAAAAACTAGAATTTCCTGTTTTCTATTGACAAAATTTCCTGAAAAGTATAGGATAGAGGTACTAATACTCGGAGGTAAGGGAGACATGAACAACTAAGTCTATCAAATAAAGAACCTTTATTTAGTAGATCTTGTTTTTGTCTCTTTTTGTGTGCTCTTTTGCTACTAGATTTTCTAGTACTTTATCCTCTTTGAAAATCCAAAAAACTAGAAAGCTAACCATCTGATCCTCTTAGGTTGGATAGGGTTAGACGGACCTAGGTTGACAAGATTTTTGACATGGATAATGGCGTTCTTGACAGTGACTTTGGGCTCTACTAGGTAAAGTAGAGCTTTTTGTTATGCACTATGGACATTCTAGAAAGGGCAACAATATGATAAAAATCAATCATCTAACCATCACGCAAAACAAAGATCTACGAGATCTTGTATCTGACCTAACCATGACTATCCAAGACGGGGAAAAGGTTGCTATTATTGGTGAAGAAGGAAATGGCAAATCGACTTTACTACGAACTTTAATGGGGGAAGCATTACCTGATTTTACTATCAGGGGCGACATCCAGTCTGATTTTCAAGCACTGGCCTACATTCCTCAAAAACTAGCTGAGGACCTGAAAAAGAAAACTCTACATGACTACTTCTTTTTGGATTCTGCTGATTTAGACTACAGTATTCTTTATCGTTTGGCGGAGGAGTTGCACTTTGATAGCGACCGTTTTGCTAGCGACCAAGAAATTGGCAGTCTATCAGGGGGCGAAGCTTTGAAAATTCAGCTCATCCACGAGTTAGCAAAACCTCTTGAGATTCTTTTTTTAGACGAACCTTCAAATGATCTGGATCTTGAGACAGTTGATTGGCTAAAAAGTCAGATACAAAAGATGAGTCAAACCGTTATTTTCATTTCCCATGATGAAGACTTTCTTTCTCATACGGCAGATACTATTATCCATTTACGCCTGGTCAAGCACCGGAAAGAAGCGGAAACGCTAGTCGAGCATTTAGACTATGAACGCTATAGTGAGCAGAGAAAGGCTAATTTTGCCAGACAAAGTCAGCAAGCTGCTAACGACCAACGAGCCTATGACAAAACCATGGAAAAACATCGCCGAGTTAAGCAAAATGTAGAAACTGCACTTCGAGCTACCAGAAACAGTACTGTTGGGCGCCTATTGGCTAAAAAGATGAAAAATGTTCTCTCTCAAGAAAAACGCTTTGAAAAGGAAGTCCAGTCCATGACCCAAAAGCCACTTGAAGAAGAGCAAATCCAACTCTTCTTCTCAGATATACAACCATTAGCGGCTTCTAAAGTATTAATCCAACTGGAAAAGGAAAAGTTGTCCATTGGCGAGCGCATTCTAGCTCAGGAGATACAACTGACTGTCCGTGGCCAAGAAAAAATCGGTATCATCGGACCTAATGGTATTGGGAAATCGACCCTGTTAGACAAGTTACAGCAACTACTAGGTGATAAAAGAGAGATTTCCCTTGGTTATATGCCACAAAATTACCACAAAAAACTGCAATTAGATTTATCTCCAGTAGCCTACCTCAGCCAAACTGGACAAAAAGAGGAACTACAGAAAATCCAATCCCACTTAGCCAGTCTCAATTTTAGTTATCCAGAGATGCACCACCAAATCCACTCCTTATCTGGAGGTCAACAAGGAAAACTCCTTCTTTTGAATTTAGTTCTGCGAAAACCAAACTTTCTCCTTCTGGATGAACCCACACGAAACTTTTCTCCAACATCTCAACCAGAAATCCGAAAACTCTTTGCCAATTTCCCTGGTGGTCTGGTCACTGTTTCGCATGATCGACGTTTCTTAAAAGAAGTCTGTACGACTATCTATCGTTTGACAGAACATGGTTTGGAAGTAGTCGATTTACAAGATTTATAAATGTTGAACATAGCAAAAATCCAGAGACGACCTCTGGATTTTTTTACATGCGTTTCAAGCGTTCGATTCGTTCTGAGATAGGTGGGTGGGTGTAAAATAGTTTTTGAAGTCCGCCACCTTTCTTGGGATCATTGATATAAAGAGCGCTGCTGGCATCATCGACATGGTGATGCATTGGCTCGCTATTGTCCAACTTGCGCAGTGCATTGATCATCCCTTGAGGATTGCGAGTCAGCTCCACACTGGATGCATCCGCCAGAAATTCCCTCTGACGAGAAATGGCTAATTGCACCAAGGTTGCAGCGAGAGGTGCTAGAACAATGGCTAAAAGCGAGATAACAAGCATGATAATCTCCAAACCATTTCCATCACGATCATTATCACTCCGTCTGCGACCAGCGCCTCCCCACCACATCATCCGTCCTGCCATACTAGACAGAAGGGTAATGGCACTGGCGAGGGCGACAGCAATGGTCGAAATGCGGATATCGTAGTTTCGGATATGACTGACTTCATGACCCATAACAGCTTCTAGCTCCTCACGATTCATGATAGCCAGAAGACCCGACGTTGCTGCGACTGCTGCATTCTGCGGGTTGGAACCTGTTGCAAAGGCATTTAAAGAAGAATCCTCAATGATGAAAACACGTGGCATGGGAATCTGAGCGACCATGGCCATATCCTCCACCACATGGTAGAGGTCTGGAGCCGTTTGCTCATCAACCTCACGCGCCCCATTCATAGACATGACAATCTCTGTCGATTGAAAGATCATGGTTAAGGCATAGACAAAACCAATGATTAGGGCTATAATCATGCCCCCAAGACCTGAGCGCATGAAGAGATAGCCAACCGCATAACCAACCAAGGCTAAGAGTAGGAAGAAAACCAGCAACAAAATCCAGGTTTTTCGTTTATTGCTCGCAATTTGATCAAACAACATCTTAGTCACCTAAACCGCTAAAGTCAACTTTAGGAACTGCCTTTTCCTCTTCAGGTGTTTGAAGGAAGTCTGCAGCTTTAAAGCCAAATAGTCCTGCGATGATGTTACTTGGGAAGCTTTCAAGTTTTACATTGTAGTTGCTGACAACACTGTTGTAGAGTTGGCGAGAGTATGAAATTTTATTTTCTGTATTGGTCAACTCTTCTTGCAATTTGATAAAGTTAGCACTAGCTTTCAAGTCTGGGTAATTCTCTGCTACTGCAAAGATACCAGAAATCTGACGTGTAAGAGCATCACTGGCTTTCATAGCTTCAGCTGGTGACGTTGCTGCGGCTACTTGTCTACGAAGTTCTGTCACTTTTTCCAAGGTAGAACCTTCATATTTGGCATAGCCTTTGACTGTTTCAATCAAGTTTGGGAGGAGATCATTACGACGCTTCAACTGAACATCGATCTGGCTCCAAGCCTCCTTGGTCTGCATACGATTTTTCACCAAACCGTTATAGCTAACAATCACAAAAATAACAATCAGAGCCAAAACTCCAAGAATAATCCAAGTCATAATCTTATTCCTTTCTGCTTTTAGATTACTACCAGTATATCAAAATTTTAATGAATATGGTAAAATAAGATGATACTAGAGAAGGAAACTACTATGAAACCAGAAACATTTTACAGCCTACTAGCTGAGCAAAATCTTCCACTTTCAGACCAGCAAAAGAACCAATTTGAACGGTATTTTGAACTCTTGGTGGAGTGGAATGAAAAGATTAACCTGACCGCTATTACGAATAAAGAGGAAGTCTATCTCAAACACTTTTACGATTCGATTGCACCTATTCTGCAAGGCTTGATTTCAAATGAAACTATCAAACTTCTTGATATCGGGGCTGGGGCAGGATTTCCTAGTCTGCCCATGAAAATCCTCTACCCTCAGTTAGATGTGACCATCATTGATTCGCTCAATAAGCGCATCAACTTCCTTCAGCTTTTGGCTCAGGAGTTGGATTTGGATGGTGTTCACTTCTACCATGGACGCGCTGAAGACTTTGCTCAAGACAAGAATTTCCGTGCTCAATATGATTTTGTAACAGCTCGTGCGGTTGCCCGTATGCAGGTTTTGTCTGAATTGACCATTCCCTATCTTAAAGTCGGAGGAAAACTATTGGCACTCAAGGCCAGCAATGCTCCTGAGGAATTGCTAGAAGCCAAGAACGCTCTCAACCTCCTCTTCAGTAAGGTCAAAGACAATCTCAGCTACGCTCTACCAAATGGAGATCCGCGCTACATCACTGTGGTTGAAAAGAAAAAGGAAACCCCAAACAAATATCCACGTAAGGCTGGCATGCCCAACAAACGCCCACTTTAAACAATTTACAAAATCAACCTCGCTCTCACATTTCTAGGCTCGGGAAAAAATGATTTACAAAATCATACCTCGCTCTCGTATTTCTAGGCTCGGGAAAAATTCGTTTACAAAACGGACCTCGCTCTCGCATTTCCGGGCTCGGGAAAAAATGATTTACAAAATCAAACCTCGCTCTCGCATTTCTAGGCTCGGGAAAAATTCGTTTACAAAACGAATTTTTTCTGCTATACTAT
>CAUVGG010000060.1:0-4907 GCA_963551305.1 uncultured Streptococcus sp. | reverse complement strand
GATTTGAAACACCTGTTCACCTCAACGAAACCGTTCTTGAAATTGAGAAACAAGATCAAGGATTTACCATCACAACCAACAAAGGTAGCCACCTGACTAAAACAGTTATCATTGCCATGGGTGGTGGCGCCTTCAAACCACGTCCGCTCGAATTAGATGGCGTTGAAAACTATGAAAATATCCACTACCACGTTTCCAATATCCAACAATACGCTGGGAAGAAAGTAACCATCCTTGGTGGGGGAGACTCAGCTGTGGACTGGGCTCTGGCTTTTGAAAAGATTGCGCCAACTACCCTTGTTCACCGTCGAGATAACTTCCGCGCCTTGGAACACAGTGTGCAAGCCCTGCAAGAATCATCTGTAACCATCAAGACACCGTTCGTTCCTAGCCAACTTATCGGAGATGGAAAAACACTCGACAAACTAGAAATCACCAAAGTCAAATCAGATGAAGCCGAAACTATCGAAGTAGACCATCTCTTTGTCAACTATGGTTTTAAATCATCTGTCGGCAATCTTAAAAATTGGGGTCTAGACCTCAACCGTCACAAGATTATCGTCAACAGCAAGCAAGAATCCAGCCAAGAGGGTATCTATGCCATTGGGGACTGCTGCTACTATGAAGGTAAGATTGATTTAATCGCTACAGGACTGGGTGAAGCTCCAACTGCTATTAACAATGCCATCAACTACATCGACCCTGACCAAAAAGTGCAACCAAAACACTCAACAAGTTTATAAGAAAAGAACCACGAATCAACGATTCGTGGTTTTAAAGTTCTTGAGCGCTTTGACGCGATCTTTCTGCTCTTGTATATCGTATTTATCTTTAGTATTGGTCAGCTTGATTATGTTCTCAGTTGCTTTCTGATTGCCTTTTACAGCTTGCTGAAAGATTGCAAATGCCAGTAACACCTCATTATTGCCAGCCATATCTATTTCTTTAAGTTGTTTCTTGATTTTACTATCCGTCACTTCCAAAGATAGGAGGGTTTCAAATGCTTTTTTTAGATCAGCTTTTCTTCTAACTATGACTGACTATTTGCCTCTTTTTGAGCTAATAGCTCTTATTTCATCTTTGCTTCGTTCTGTAACTGGTTTTTAAATCTTTAGTCCCATCTCTAGATAATTTTCACCCCCCCTTTCAAACAAAAAAATCACAAGTATTTTCTACTTATGATTTCATTGTATATAGTAAAAAAGGATGTTTTATGTTATTCCTAATAACTTTTCGATTTTGTTAAGCAAATCTCTATATTTTGAGTTTTCATTTTCGTTGTTGACAAGATATTCGTTTGCAACGATGTTTAATGACTGATATAGTCCACCCATAATCCCAGATTGTTCATTAGTCAACTCATCTTGCTCTGAGTACTTATCATAATACATCTTGCAATTATCATATATACGCTCATTCAACTTATTATAAAGATTAGTCATTTTCTATTGCACCTATCTATAGTTCATCTGCAATCTTGTTTATTTTTCTGAGTCTGTGATTGACACCACTTTTAGTCAGGGGATTGCTCAGGCTATCTGCCAACTGCTGGATAGAGTAGTCTGGGTGCTGAATTCGCAACTGCGCTACCTCTTGCAAATCCACGGGTAAATTTTCCAAACCCATTCTATCTTTGATTTTACTGATATTGTTGATAGTCTTCATACTAGCAGAAACCGTTCGAGCGATATTGGCTGTTTCAGCGTTATTGGCTCGATTGAGATCATTACGGGTTTCACGCAAAATCTTGACGCGCTCAAAATTATCACGCGCCAGCATGGCCCCAATCACGATCAAAAAATCCATGATGTCTTCTGCACGTTGGAGATAGGTAACTGCACCTTTCTTGCGCTCAATAACCTTGGCGTCCAATAAAAACTGCTGAAGGAGAGAGGCCAATCCTTGGGCATGGTCCATATAAACGGAACTAATCTCCAACTGGTACTTGCCAGACTCAGGATCTCGGATGCTACCATTTGCCAGAAAGGCCCCACATAAGTAAGCACGACCAGCCTCCTCATCTGCTAAAATATCGGGATCAATACCTGTCTCCAAACCAAAGAAGGAATCCGCAAGTCGCAAATCAGCTAAAAGCTCCTGCACCCTCTCATCTGTATAGACCGTATAGACACGATTCTTACGAAGATTGCTTCTCTGATGGTGTCGAATCTCAGACTTAATCTCATAAAAATGGAGAAAGGACTCATAAAGGTGCCGAGCTAACTTAGCATTTTCAGTTACAACTGACAAGGTCAAGCCTGAAGTCGAGAGACCGATACTGCCAGACATCTTGATAATGGCAGACAATTCATGACGACTGAGATGATGTTGACCAAGAATTTCCTCTTTTACTGCGACTGTAAAACTCATTTTCTCACCTGTATAATGCGCATCAATTCATCTACAATCAAATCGCCATCATGGAAGGCACCTCCATTTTCCAAACGAAGGAAGTTGGATGAAATCACACGAGGAACCTGCTTGCAAAGACCAGCAAAGTCATGCTCTACCTGAACCAAATACTCATCAAAACGGTTGGTATCCATGTATTCTCTAGGAACCTTCTCGATATTGACCAAGACCGTATCAATAAAAGGCCGACCTAAGTGTCGATGGAGGACTTCCACGTGGTCACTGTCTGAAAAGCGCTCTGTTTCCCCACGCTGGGTCATGATATTGCAGACGTAAGCTATCTCCGCCTTGGTCTCCAAGAGTGCTTGCCCAATCTCCTCAATAACAATATTTGGCAAAATCGATGTAAAGAGGGAACCAGGTCCCAAGACGATCATATCACTCTCGAGAATGGTATTGACCACTCGACGGCTGGCTTGCGGTGTTTCATCATCCAAGGTATTGGTCACATAGACATGGTCGATCATGCCTGGATGATCTGCAATGTGGCTCTCACCTGCCACCTCAGAACCGTCTTTAAAGACTGCATGCAAGGTCAAAGGATGATCGCTTGAGGGGTAGATTTTTCCTGTTGTGTGGAAAAAGAGACTTAGCAGCTGCATGGCATTATAAGTGGACCCTTGCATTTCAGAAAGCCCTGCTATAATGATATTTCCTAGAGGATGACCCGCAAAAGCTCCAGCCTCTTCTGAGAAACGGTACTGAAAAACCTTCTCATAAAACTTAGGCATATCCGACATGGCTACCAGGACATTGCGAAGATCTCCTGGTGGTGTCAGCTGTTGGATATTCTTTCTTAGTTCACCAGAAGATCCACCATCATCAGCTACCGTTACGATGGCTGCGATATCAACATCCTTTTCTCGCAAGCTTTTCAAAATGACGGGGATACCAGTTCCTCCACCAATCACCGTTATCTTTGGTTTTCTCATGAACGGTTTACCGTTTCCTTTCTTCTGTCTTTGTCACGATGGCTTTCATTGACAGGCCAATTTTTAGCAAGGTCCTCTGCGATTCGTTTGGCAAAGGCAACACTACGGTGTTGCCCACCTGTACATCCTACTGCAATGGTCAAGACGGACTTGCCTTCTTTTTTGTAACTTGGCAAAATGGGTTCAATCAAGGCGAGTAAGTGCTGATAGAAACTTTCAGACTCTTCATGATTCATCACATAGTCATAAACTGCTTGATCCTCACCTGTCTGATTCCGGAGTTCAGGGAGGTAGTAGGGATTTGGCAAGAAACGGACATCAAAGACCAAGTCTGCATCGATTGGGATTCCATATTTAAAGCCAAAAGACATGACCTCGATACGGAAAGACTGGGCTTGCTCTTGGTCTGAAAATTGCTCAGCAATGGTTTTACGCAGTTCACGCGGAGTGAGTTCTGTCGTATCCACCACATTTTGACTCATGTTTTTCAAAGGTGCTAAGAGTTCACGTTCCAGCTTAATGCCATCCAAAATCCGACCATCAGCAGCTAGAGGGTGACTTCTTCTAGTTTCCTTATAGCGGGCCACCAATTCCTTATCTGCTGCGTCTAAAAAGAGAATTTTGAAATCCAAATCATCTTGGTTTTCCAATTCATCCAAAACGGCCTGAATCTCTGAAAAGAAGGAACGGCTCCGCATATCGACTACTAGGGCTAACTTATGGTCATCATCCTTGGTCTCAACCAACTGCAAAAACTTTGGCAAGAGGGCTGGTGGCATATTGTCAATAGTGAAATATCCCAAATCCTCGAAGGACTGAATGGCTACTGTTTTCCCTGCGCCACTCATCCCTGTCACAATCACCAGGTGAAGTTGTTTCTTTGTCATCTATCTCTCCTTATATCAAAAAAAGTTTGGCAGAGCCAAACTTCAACTAGCTTATCCAATCTCTGCGATCACTTCAATTTCGACTTTTACATCACGGGGAAGACGTGCAACCTCTACAGCTGAACGAGCTGGGAACTCCTCTTTGAAGGCCGTTTGGTAAACCTCATTAAAAGGAACAAAGTCGTTCATATCGCTCAAGAAGCAAGTTGTTTTGACAACGTGATCAAAGTCCGTTCCCGCTTCTACCAAAATAGCACCAATGTTTTTCAAGACTTGTTCTGTCTGTTCTTGGATGGTCTCTCCTACAATCTTCCCAGTTTCAGGCGAAAGAGGAACTTGCCCACTCGCAAACAATAGATTGCCAACGATTTTCCCTTGAACATAAGGCCCGATTGCTTTTGGAGCCTTGTCTGTGTGAATAGTTTTTGCCATTATTTTCCTCATAATTTTTCTAAAATAGCATCCCAAGCCTGATCCATCCCTGCCTTGCTGACTGATGAAAAGAGAATGAAGTCGTCACTTGGATCAAAGTTTAATTTCTTTTTGATTGCAGATTCGTGCTTGTTCCATTTACCACGAGGAATCTTGTCCGCCTTAGTCGCAACGATGATGACCGGAATTTCATAATACTTGAGAAATTCGTACATCTGCACATCATCTGCTGATGGGTCATGGC
>CAUVGG010000059.1:0-4995 GCA_963551305.1 uncultured Streptococcus sp. | reverse complement strand
ACGATGATTTCCTCAAGCTCTTGCACGAGGTGGGAGACAGTGATGCCTTGGTGGTCAATGTCATTGATATCTTTGACTTTAATGGCTCTGTCATCCCAGGGTTGCCACGCTTTGTATCGGGCAATGATGTTCTCTTGGTTGGAAATAAAAAAGATATTCTGCCCAAGTCTGTTAAACCGAGCAAGATTAGCCAGTGGCTTATGGAACGTGCCCACGAAGAAGGACTTTGTCCAGTAGATGTCGTTCTGACTTCAGCCCAAAACAAGCATGCCATTAAGGAAGTCATTGACAAAATCGAGCAGTATCGTAAGGGACGCGATGTCTATGTCGTTGGGGTAACCAATGTTGGAAAATCAACCCTTATCAATGCCATTATCCAAGAAATCACGGGCAACCAGAATGTCATCACGACTTCGCGCTTCCCGGGGACAACCTTGGACAAGATTGAGATTCCGCTTGACGACGGATCTTATATCTACGATACGCCGGGAATCATCCACCGCCACCAGATGGCCCACTACTTGACGGCTAAAAACCTCAAGTATGTCAGCCCCAAAAAGGAAATCAAGCCCAAAACCTACCAGCTCAATCCTGAACAAACCCTGTTTCTAGGTGGTCTAGGACGTTTTGACTTCATTGCTGGAGAAAAGCAAGGTTTCACAGCCTTCTTTGACAATGAACTCAAACTCCACCGTACCAAGCTAGAAGGGGCTAGTGCTTTCTATGACAAGCACTTAGGTACCCTTTTGACCCCTCCAAACAGCAAGGAAAAAGAAGATTTTCCAAAACTAGTCCAGCATGTATTTAACATCAAGGATAAGACAGACCTAGTCATCTCAGGCCTAGGCTGGATCCGCGTAACAGGCATAGCCAAAGTCGCCGTCTGGGCACCAGAAGGCGTCGCAGTCGTCACACGAAAAGCAATAATTTAAAATAAAATCACTGAGCGAACAAAGTGAGCTCATAAAAAGATAGTTATTGCCGTGGTGTGATTGCCAATCTCTTGATTGGCAAGGGGCACAATTGAGACCCAGGCTCAATTGTGAGGTCAGGAAATCCATTTTTTAAAGATGAGATCTTTGAAAAATTAGTTCCGACCGTCCCTCACCACCTAAAATAACTATCAAAAAACAAGGAAGAAAATTATGTCATTAACATCAAAACAACGTGCCTTCCTCAACAGCCAGGCACACACCCTCAAACCCATCATCCAAATTGGTAAAAATGGTCTCAACGACCAAATCAAAACCAGCGTTCGTCAAGCACTTGACGCGCGTGAATTGATCAAGGTTACTCTCTTACAAAACACAGATGAGAACATCCACGAAGTAGCTGAAATTTTGGAAGAAGAAATTGGTGTGGATACTGTCCAAAAAATCGGACGCATCTTGATCTTATTTAAACAATCCAGCAAGAAAGAAAATCGCAAGATTTCCAAGAAAGTCAAAGAAATCTAAGACTGAAACTCCAAGAAACTGTTTTTACAGAGAATTAAAGGAAGACGAGCCTATGGCAATCGAATTATTGACTCCCTTTACCAAGGTAGAGTTGGAGCCAGAAATCAAGGAGAAAAAACGCAAACAAGTTGGGATTTTAGGGGGGAATTTTAACCCCGTTCACCATGCCCATCTTGTTGTGGCGGACCAAGTACGACAACAGTTGGGACTGGACCAGGTCCTGCTCATGCCTGAATATCAGCCACCTCATGTAGACAAAAAGGAAACCATCCCTGAGCACCACCGTCTCAAGATGCTTGAATTGGCGATTGAGGGGATTGAAGGTCTCGCCATTGAAACCATTGAGTTAGAGCGCAAGGGCATTTCCTACACCTACGACACCATGAAGATTTTGACAGAGCAACATCCAGATACGGATTATTACTTCATTATCGGGGCTGATATGGTGGATTATCTACCTAAATGGTACCGAATTGATGAGCTAGTCGACATGGTTCAGTTTGTAGGGGTTCAGCGCCCGCGCTACAAGGCAGGGACTTCCTATCCAGTTATCTGGGTGGATGTGCCTCTCATGGATATTTCCTCCAGCATGGTGCGTGACTTCATTGCTCAAGGTCGGAAACCTAACTTTCTCCTACCTCAGCCAGTGCTAGACTACATCGAGAAGGAGGGACTCTACTGATGGCCTATCAAGACTATATCAACTGCTCCCGTGAGGCTTTGTTGGAAAAAATGGCAGAGCTTCTACCTGAAAAACGCTTAACCCATTGTTTGGGTGTGGAGCGTGCAGCCATGGAACTGGCTCAGCGCTTTGGTGTTGATAGTGAGAAAGCAGGTCTAGCAGGCCTTCTTCATGACTATGCTAAAAAGTTGTCAGATCAGGAATTCCTAAACTTGATTGACCGTTATCAGTTAGACCCTGACCTCAAAAACTGGGGCAATAATGTTTGGCATGGCATGGTCGGAATTTACAAGCTTCAAGAAGACTTGGATTTACAAGATTCTGAAATCCTGCGAGCCATTGAAATCCATACAGTCGGGGCTGGTCAGATGACCGAGCTAGATAAGGTCATCTACGTCGCAGATTATATCGAACACAATCGTGCCTTTCCAGGCGTAGATGTGGCGCGTGAAATTGCAAGTCTATCACTCAATAAGGCAGTGGCCTACGAAACGGCGCGAACTGTGGAGCATTTAGCTCATCAGGGATTTCCTATCTATCCCCAAACCCTTGCAACCTATAACGCCTATGTGCACTATTTGAAAGAGGACTAAATGAAGACAGCTTTTATAATCATTGATGTTCAGAATATTTTAGTGGAAACCGGTTTTCAGACAAAAGGTCTATTGGAAAAAATTTCTTATTTACAAAACCAAGCTAGAAGTAAGAATATCGAAATTATCTATGTTCAACATATTGAGAATCCTGAAGCCCAAACATCAGAAGATTGGCAGTTATCTACGCTTTTAAATCGAAAACCTGATGAAAAGGTCTTTCAGAAGAAGTATAATAGTATTTTCAAAGAAACTGGCTTAAAAGAATACTTGGATAAACAGGGAATTGAAAAATTAGTTTTATGTGGCATGCAGACAGAATATTGTGTGGATACCTCTGTCAAGGTTGCCTTTGAATATGGCTATAAGCTTATTATTCCAGAAGGAACTTGCACAACGTTTGATGGTGATGACATTCCAGCAGAAACGATAAATGAATTTTATGAGGACATTTGGGAGGGGCGCTTTGCAGATGTCCTAGATTACAAACATATTTTCTAGAAAGAGGACTAAATGAACGAAAAAGAATTACTAGAACTAGTCGTGAAAGCGGCTGATGAGAAACGTGCGGAGGATATCCTCGCACTTGATGTACAAGATTTGACCAGTGTTACAGACTACTTTGTCATCACGAGCTCGATGAATAGCCGTCAGTTAGACGCTATCGCTGATAATATCCGTGAAAAAGTAGCTCAAGCTGGTGTTAAAGGCAGCCATGTCGAAGGTGATGCAGCTGGAGGCTGGGTCTTGCTGGACCTTGGCGGTGTCGTTGTGCATATCTTCTCAGAAGAAATGCGTGCCCACTATAACCTAGAAAAACTATGGCATGAGGCGAATTCAGTAGATTTATCTGAAACTTTGGCGTAGAAGATGAACTCAGTTGTAGTCAACTGGGTTTATTTGCTTATTTTAGAAGAAAATTGATGGAAAGGTGAGGGCGAGTGGTGTTTGCCATGGAGGCTCTTGGTATCATGTTTTATGGCGACATATGAAACTTTTGCGGCTGTTTACGATGCTGTGATGGATGATAGTTTATACGATAAATGGACGGATTTTTCCCTCCGTCATTTGCCAAAGACTAAGGGGAGAAAGAAACTCTTGGAGCTGGCTTGTGGGACAGGCATCCAGTCAGTGCGCTTTTCTCAGGCTGGTTTTGATGTAACTGGACTTGATTTGAGTGCTGATATGTTGAAGATTGCGGAGAAGAGAGCGACTTCAGCCAAGCAAAAGATTGATTTTATTGAAGGAAACATGCTGGATTTGTCCAAGGCAGGGAAATATGATTTTGTCACGTGTTATTCGGACTCTATCTGCTACATGCAGGATGAGGTGGAAGTAGGGGATGTCTTTAAGGAAGTCTATAATGCCCTCAATGAAGATGGTGTCTTTATTTTTGATGTGCATTCGACTTACCAGACAGATGAGGTATTTCCTGGCTATTCCTACCATGAAAATGCGGAAGACTTCGCCATGCTCTGGGATACCTATGAGGACGCAGCACCTCACTCTATCGTGCATGAGTTGACTTTCTTTATTAAGGAGGCCGATGGTTCCTTTAGTCGCCACGATGAGGTACACGAGGAGCGTACATACGAAGTCTTGACCTATGATATTTTGCTGGAACAGGCTGGTTTCAAGTCTTTCAAACTCTATGCGGACTTTGAGGACAAGGAGCCGACAGCAACCAGCACCCGTTGGTTTTTTGTCGCGCAGAAGTAGGAGAACATCATGACCATCACAGGTATTATCGCGGAGTTCAATCCTTTTCATAATGGCCATAAATACCTGCTTGAGCAGACGAAGGGGCTGAAAATTGTGGCCATGTCTGGAAATTTCATGCAGCGTGGAGAGCCTGCTATCGTGGACAAGTGGACACGGGCTCGGATGGCGCTGGAAAATGGAGCGGATCTGGTAGTGGAATTGCCCTTTTTAGTCAGTGTTCAGGCGGCAGATTTCTTTGGACAAGGAGCAGTAGATATCTTGGATCGGTTGGGCATTGATAGCCTAGCTTTTGGGACGGAGGAAGTTCTGGATTATCAGAAAATTGCTGACCTATACACGGAGCAAGTTGCTGAGATGGAGAAATTTGTAGATAATCTGCCGGACTCTCTCTCTTATCCACAGAAAACCCAAGCTATGTGGCAGGAATTTGCAGGTCTTGATTTTTCAGGCAATACGCCTAATCATGTCCTTGCTCTGGCCTATGCCAAGGCGGTTGCAGGACGCAACATCAAACTGCATCCGATTCAGCGTCAGGGGGCAG
>CAUVGG010000058.1:0-5219 GCA_963551305.1 uncultured Streptococcus sp. | reverse complement strand
TCTTGCTTTACTACGATGTAGACAGTTCTGACGAACTCAACCAACAAAAACAAGCTTATATCGAACGCATCGGTTCTGAGTGTGTGGCGGAAGATATTCCATTCTTCCTTGAAATCCTCGCTTACGATGAAAAAATCGCTGATGCTGGCTCTGCAGAATACGCCAAAGTAAAACCACACAAGGTTATTGGTGCTATGAAGGTCTTCTCAGACCCGCGCTTTAACATTGATGTCTTAAAAGTGGAAGTTCCAGTCAACGTCAAATACGTTGAAGGCTTCGCTGAAGGTGAAATCGTTCATACTCGTGAAGAAGCAGCAGCCTTCTTCAAAGCGCAAGATGAAGCAACTAACTTGCCATACATCTACTTGAGTGCGGGTGTATCAGCTAAACTCTTCCAAGATACTCTTGTATTTGCCCACGAATCAGGCGCAAACTTCAATGGTGTTCTTTGTGGCCGTGCTACATGGGCTGGATCAGTTGAAGCTTATATCAAAGATGGTGAAGCAGCAGCTCGCGAATGGTTGCGTACAACTGGATTTGAAAACATTGACGAACTCAACAAAGTTCTTCAAACAACAGCGACTTCATGGAAAGAACGCGTGTAAGTTTTCCTCCTACAAAAAGATTCCCCACCAAGAGGCAGGGGAATTTTTATGGTTTTGATAAAAGAATGGTTGTTTGTTTCGACAGATCTTCAAATGTCTCCTGACTCAGTTTGGCATCTGAAACGATAGTATCAATCTCTGAAATATTGTAAAAATTGTAAAAATCAAATTTATTAAACTTACTATGGTCTGCCAGTAAGTATTTTTTATTAGCATTATTCAAGGCGATTCGTTGTACTTCGCCCTCTTCCTCGCTGAAGGTGGCAATAGCCTTATCTTTGATACCATTACAGCTCACAAATGACTTAGAAAACTGAAGATTGGCCAAATCTTGTAAGGTAAGTGTCCCCACAAAAGCACCAGTGATAGAGCGATAATTTCCGCCAATCAAGATCAAATCTGTTAATTTTCGTTCGTTTAGGATGAGAAAAACAGGAAGACTGTTTGTTACAACACGAATGTTATCGATCGGGAGCTCACGAGCAAAACATTCTAAGGTTGTTCCTGGTCCGATAAAAATGGTTTCACCTTCGTCAATCAAATGACCGGCAAAACGGCTAATTTCTTGTTTTTCAGCAATCTGCAAGCCTTGTTTTTCGACGTTTGAGCGTTCGTTGTTTAATAGAGAACCTGTACGAAGTTTTTCAGCGCCACCGTGCACACGAACCAGCAAATCCTTATCTGCCAATTCTTGTAAGTAGCGGCGAGCTGTCATATCTGACACATCAAGACTCTCCATAATCTCTTTTACAGTAATAGTGCCTTTTGTGTTTACTGCTTCTAGAATACTATCTAGTTTTTCTTGCTTTAGCATCCTTATCACCTCGATTTCTACTATTATTATCTTACCATAAAACGCTCAATCAATCAAATAGAAAAAAACAAAATAAAACAAAAACAAAAATATCATGGTTGTTTTAAACAAACCATGATATTTTGAATGATTGGTCAAATTAGTCTAAACCGTAGTTGTAATCCTCGTCTTGCATGGCTTCAACTTCACCAAGGAGGTAACCATTTCCGACTTGAGAGAAGAAGTCGTGGTTGGATGTTCCTGTTGAGATTCCGTTCATTATGATTGGGTTAACATCATCAGCCGAATCTGGGAAGAGTGGATCTTGTCCAAGATTCATAAGAGCCTTATTGGCATTGTAGCGAAGGAAGGTTTTGACTTCTTCAGTCCAACCAACACCGTCATAAAGACTTTCTGTATAACCCTCTTCGTTCTCATAGAGGGTATAGAGCAGGTCGTACATCCATTCTTTGAGTTTTTCTTGCTCTTCTTCTGGCAATTCATTAAAACCAAGTTGGAATTTGTAACCAATGTAAGTTCCATGAACAGACTCATCACGGATGATCAGTTTGATAATTTCTGCAACATTGGCAAGTTTGTTGTTACCGAGATAGTAGAGCGGTGTAAAGAAACCGGAGTAGAAGAGGAAGGTTTCAAGGAAGACACTGGCAACTTTCTTTTCAAGGGGACTACCATTGAGGTAGATTTCATTGATAATTTCAGCTTTTCTTTGTAGGTAGGGATTAGTGTTGGTCCATTCAAAGATTTCTTCAATTTCAGCCTTAGTATTCAGAGTAGAGAAGATAGAAGAATATGATTTTGCGTGGACAGATTCCATAAATTGGATATTGTTGAAAACAGCTTCCTCATGCGGTGTACGGATGTCTGAACGAAGAGCCTGAACCCCTGTTTCAGATTGCATAGTATCAAGAAGAGTTAAACCACCAAAGACTTTTCCTACTAAGTCTTTTTCCTTGTTTGATAGTTTCCTCCAATCATCAAGGTCATTTGACAAGGGGATACGCGTATCGAGCCAGAATTGCTCCGTCAGCTTTTCCCAAGTTGATTTGTCGATGACATCTTCGATGGCATTCCAGTTAATGGCTTTGTAGTATGTTTCCATATGGTTAATTTCTCCAATAAAGTAATAGTGATCATAATGCAGGTTTACTAACTTTCATAGGACCAATTTCAAGGATGTAATTATTTTTTATTGTACAATAGAATAATTTATGTTACGGTACTAAAAGTAAATGTTGCTTAGTATGGACACCATTTATTTTTTAGACAAGGGATAATGAGATTTTCAATCAAATCACACAGCTTTCACATTGGTTAGCACCAACTTCCCCACCGTCGTCTGTAAAGGTACGGACGTAGTAGATAGACTTGATCCCCTTGTTAAAGGCATAGTTACGAAGGATAGACAAGTCACGTGTCGTTTGTTTGTTTTCCTTCTTCCATTCGTAAAGACCTTTTGGAATATCACTACGCATGAAGAGGGTGAGTGAAAGTCCTTGGTCCACGTGCTCTGTTGCAGCAGCGTAAACATCAATTACCTTACGCATATCCATATCGTAAGCAGAAGTGTAGTAAGGGATAGTATCTGTTGACAAGCCTGCAGCAGGATAATAGATTTTACCGATTTTCTTTTCTTGACGTTCTTCAATACGTTGCGTAATTGGGTGGATAGAAGCAGAAACGTCGTTGATGTAACTGATAGAACCATTTGGAGCAACAGCTAGACGGTTTTGGTGGTAAAGACCATCTGCTTTGACTTTATCGCGAAGTTCAGCCCAATCAGCAGCACTTGGGATAAAGACGTTTTTAAAGAGTTCTTTAACACGGTTTGATTTTGGAACAAACTCGCCTGTCACATACTTGTCAAAGTAGCTTCCATTAGCATAGTCTGATTTTTCAAAGTTGTGGAAGGTGATACCACGTTCGCGCGCTATATTGTTTGATTCCACCAAGGTCCAGTAGTTCATAAGCATAAAGTAGATGCTTGTAAATTCAATTGACTCAGGTGATCCGTACTCAATCAGTTGTTGGGCAAGGTAACTATGAAGTCCCATGGCACCAAGACCAAAGGTGTGAGCCAAACTGTTTCCGTGGTCGATAGTAGGGACAGCTACGATGTGTGAACTATCTGTAACGAAAGTCAGGGCACGAACCATAGCGCGAATAGAACGACCAAAGTCAGGTGAAGTCATCATGTTGACCACGTTGGTTGATCCAAGGTTACATGAAACGTCTGTTCCCATTTGAAGGAATTCTTGAGCATCGTTGATCAAACTTGGTTCTTGAACTTGAAGAATCTCAGAACACAAGTTGCTCATGATAATCTTTCCATCAACAGGATTCGCACGGTTAGCCGTATCGATGTTGACTACATATGGATAGCCAGATTCTTGTTGCAATTTAGAGATTTCCGTTTCCAAATCACGCGCCTTGATTTTTGTCTTGCGTATATTTGGATTTGCTACTAATTCATCATATTTTTCAGTGATATCGATGTAGTTGAATGGCACACCATACTCTTTTTCGACAGAGTAAGGACTGAAGAGATACATTTCTTCATTTTTGCGGGCCAATTCGTAGAATTTATCGGGTACTACAACACCGAGTGAAAGGGTCTTTACACGTACTTTTTCATCAGCATTTTCTTTCTTAGTTGAAAGGAAAGCGATGATATCTGGGTGAAAGACGTTGAGGTAGACAACCCCAGCACCTTGACGTTGCCCGAGTTGGTTTGAGTAAGAGAAGCTGTCTTCAAAAAGCTTCATAACTGGTACGACACCAGAAGCTGCTCCTTCATAGCCTTTGATAGGAGCTCCAGCTTCACGAAGGTTGCTGAGGGAAATTCCCACACCACCACCGATACGTGAAAGTTGAAGGGCAGAGTTGATAGAACGTCCAATAGAGTTCATGTCATCAGTTACTTGAATCAAGAAACAAGATACCAACTCCCCACGACGAGCACGACCAGCATTCAAGAAGGAAGGAGTAGCTGGTTGGTAGCGTTGGTGGATGATTTCATTGGCAATATCAGTCGCAATCGCTTCATCCCCGTCTGCAAAATAAAGTGCATTAAAGAAGACACGGTCTTCCATACTTTCGAGGTAATATTCACCGTCGTTTGTCTTTAAGGCATATTGATTGTAAAACTTATAGGCTGCCATAAACGACTTGAATTGGAAGTTTTGGTCCTTGATAAATTGATGCAATTCTTCCAAAAACTCTGGACGGTACTTCTTGAGAAACGCAGTTTCGATATAGTTATGTTCAATGAGGTAGTTGATTTTATCAGTGATTGAATCAAAAACCATAGTATTTGGAACCACATTTTCTTTAAAGAAGGCATCCAAGGCTTCCTTATCTTTATGAAGCATGATTTGTCCATTAACAGGACGGTTGATTTCGTTATTGAGACGGAAGTAAGTCACGTCTTCAAGATGTTTTAATCCCATAAAATTTTCCTTATCTAACCTGATTACAAAAGAAAGGCCTCTAAGTTAGCCCTAGAAGCAATTTCTTCTGGATGATGCACTAAAATTATGCTAACTGTTTTAGTTTTCCTGGTTGGAAACCTGAAAAGACCTCAGTTGGTGTTTGGATGACAGGAGCAGCGCTGAAACCAAGCTCTTTAACTTGATCGATGTACTCTGGTTGCTCATCGAGATTGATCTCACGATAAGCGACATTGTTGCTATCCAAGAAACGTTTAGTCATTTTACATTGTACACAGTTATTTTTAGAATAAACGGTTACCATTTTCGTAACTCCTCTTTCAAAATAGATTACTTTCTTAGTATATCAGA
>CAUVGG010000057.1:0-5227 GCA_963551305.1 uncultured Streptococcus sp. | reverse complement strand
AATAAAGGAGCTTGAAAATGAAAAGAAATAAAAAGGCAAAAAAATGGCAATTATACACAGCGATTGGTGTTGCCAGTGTTATTGTTATCGGTGCTGCAGGGATTTTGATTTTTAGACAACCTTCCCAGTCAGCAGTCAAGGATGAAACCTCTCATATCGTTATTGCTAAGGAAGGTTCCGTTGCTTCATCGGTTCTCTTGTCAGGTACGGTTACAGCAAAAAATGAACAATACGTTTATTTTGATGCCAGTAAGGGAGATTTAGATGAAATCCTTGTTTCGGTTGGGGACAAGGTCGAAGAAGGGCAAGTTTTGGTCAAATACAGCAGTGCGGATGCTCAAGCTGCCTATGATGCAGCCGATCGTGCAGTTGCAAAGGCAGACCGTCATATCGAGGAGTTAAAAAAAGCTCGTGAAAATGCATCAGCTGCACCAGCTTCTCCACAGGTTCCAACAGAAGCTGGACTCCCAGAACAAGCGCAAGCAGCGACTTCTTCAGTATCTTCTATTGATTCTCAAATCAGTGATGCCAAGGATAACCGTGCAGATGCTGTGGCTCAGCTCAACAAGGCTCAAGCTCAGCTAGATGCTGCAACTGTCCTCAGTACACTAGAAGGGACTGTAGTTGAAGTTAATCGTAATGTTTCCAAATCGCCAACAGGTAATAGTCAAGTGGTAGTACATGTCGTAAGTAATGAAAACTTGCAGGTCAAAGGGGAGTTGTCTGAATACAACCTTGCTAATCTTTCTGTTGGGCAAGAAGTTACCTTTACTTCGAAGGTTTATCAAGATAAGAGCTGGACAGGTAAAATCAGCTATATTTCTGATTATCCTAAAAACAACGGGGAAGCAGCAAATGCTGCCCTTGGAGGGAATACTGGATCTAAGTATCCTTATACTGTTGATGTGACTAGCGATATCGGTGAGTTGAAACAAGGCTTCTCAGTCAGCGTTGAAGTTAAGAACAAAAGTAAAGCTATCCTTGTTCCTTTGACAAGTGTTGTTACCGAAAATGACAAAAACTATGTCTGGCTTTTAGACGACCATAAAAAAGCGAAGAAGGTAGAAGTTACTTTGGGGAATGCGGACGCAGACAACCAAGAAATTACTTCAGGTTTGACAGGCGGTGCCAAGGTCATCAGTAATCCAACATCTTCCTTGGAAGAAGGAAAAGAGGTGAAGGCTGATGAAGAAACTAATTAGTCTCAAAAATATCTGCAGGAGTTATCGAAATGGTGACCAAGAACTGCAGGTCCTAAAAAATATTAACTTAGAAGTTCAAGAAGGTGAGTTTGTCGCTATTATGGGACCATCTGGTTCTGGTAAGTCTACGTTGATGAATACCATCGGAATGTTGGATACACCAACTAGTGGAGAGTACTACCTTGAAGGACAAGAAGTTGCAGGTCTTGGAGAGAAACAGCTTGCCAAGGTTCGCAACCAGCAAATCGGCTTTGTCTTTCAGCAGTTCTTTCTCTTGTCCAAGCTCAATGCGCTTCAAAACGTTGAATTGCCCTTGATTTATGCTGGAGTTTCAGCTTCAAAACGTCGGAAATTGGCTGAGGAATTTCTAGAAAAGGTTGAGCTAACGGAGCGCAGTCATCATTTGCCTTCCGAGTTATCAGGTGGTCAAAAGCAACGTGTAGCGATTGCGCGTGCCTTGGTAAATAATCCCTCTATCATCCTAGCAGACGAACCCACAGGAGCCTTGGATACCAAGACAGGAAATCAAATCATGCAACTGTTGGTGGATTTAAACAAGGAAGGGAAGACCATTATCATGGTCACGCATGAGCCTGAAATCGCTGCCCATGCCAAACGCCAAATTGTCATTCGTGATGGGGTCATCTCATCCGACAGTGCTCAGGTAGAAAAGGAGGAAAACTAAGATGCAGAATCTGAAATTTGCCTTTTCATCCATCATGGCTCACAAAATGCGTTCCTTCCTCACCATGATCGGGATTATCATAGGAGTTTCGTCTGTCGTTGTCATCATGGCTCTTGGCGACTCCATGTCTCGTCAGGTCAATAAAAACATGACCAAATCGCAGAAAGATATCCATGTCTTTTTCTCTCCTATCAAAAGCAAGGACGGCTCCTTTACGCAGAAACAATCCGCTTTGACAGTTAGTGGGAAAGAAGAGGATGTTCATGTTGAACTACCAAAACCACTAGAATCCTGGGTCAAGGAGGCTGCGAAACTCAAAGGAGTAGACAGTTACTATGTCACCAACTCGACTAATGTTACCCTATCTTATAAGGATAAGAAGGTTGAACGAGCGACTCTGACAGGCGGAAATAGCACCTACATGAACGCAGTTGAAAATGAAATCGTTGCGGGTAGAAGTCTAAGACCGCAAGACTACAAGGAATTTGCCAGTGTGATTTTGTTGGATGAAGAACTAGCCAAGAGTTTGTTTGATAGTCCAGAAGCCGCGGTTAATCAAATCATCTCTGTTAATGAATTTAGTTACCGTGTGATTGGCGTTTATACTAGCAATGAAGCTAAAACTGCTAAAGCCTTTGGGATTGGTGGTCTTCCAATTACGACCAATATCTCTCTCGCAGCCAATTTTAATACTGATGAAATCTCGAACATCGTCTTTCGTGTCAATGATACTAGTCTAACGCAGACCTTGGGTCCAGAGTTGGCTCGAAAACTGACTGAGATTGCAGGTCTTCAACAAGGGGAGTACCAAGTTGCGGACGCAACTGCCGCCTTCCAAGAAGTACAACAACTATTTGGTTTTATGACCACTGTTATCAGTGCCATCGCAGGAATCTCTCTCTTTGTCGGGGGAACTGGTGTTATGAATATCATGCTGGTTTCGGTGACAGAACGCACGCGTGAGATTGGTCTGCGGAAGGCTCTCGGAGCTACACGAGCTAATATCTTAGTTCAGTTTTTGATTGAGTCCATGATTTTGACCTTGCTAGGTGGTGTCATCGGTCTTGGAATTGCTGCTGGAATGACCATGTTAGCCGGAGTGCTGCTTCAAAACATGATTGCAGGTATCGAAGTTGGGGTTTCCCTCCCAATTGCTCTCTTTAGCTTGGCTGTATCAGCCAGCGTTGGTATGATATTTGGTGTCTTACCAGCCAATAAAGCCTCTAAGCTTGATCCGATCGAAGCCCTTCGTTATGAATAAGATATAGAGCAGAAAAAACAAGATGGACATTTGTCTGTCTTGTTTTTGTATGGATTTTCCTATCGAAAATCACTAAAAATATGATATAATGAAGTGTTAGAAAAACAGGTTTCATTTGCCTGGAAAGGAAATATTATGTCTGAAAAGAATTTTTATATTACAACACCGATTTACTATCCATCTGGTAAACTTCATATCGGTTCTGCTTACACAACCATCGCTTGTGATGTCCTAGCTCGTTACAAACGCCTCATGGGCTACGATGTCTTTTATTTGACAGGCCTTGACGAGCATGGTCAAAAAATCCAGCAAAAAGCGGAAGAGGCTGGCATTACACCACAAGCCTATGTTGATGGGATGGCGGTTGGAGTCAAAGAACTCTGGAAATTACTAGATATCTCATACGATAAATTTATCCGTACAACTGATGGCTACCATGAAAAAGTAGTGGCTCAGGTCTTTGAACGCTTGCTTGCTCAAGATGATATTTACTTGGGTGAATACTCTGGCTGGTATTCAGTCTCAGATGAGGAATTCTTTACAGAAAGCCAGCTTGCAGAAGTTTTCCGTGACGAAGCTGGAAATGTAACGGGCGGTATCGCTCCATCAGGACATGAAGTGGAGTGGGTTTCTGAAGAGTCTTATTTCCTTCGCCTCAGCAAATACCAAGACCGTTTGGTTGAATTTTTCAAATCGCACCCTGATTTCATCACTCCAGATGGTCGTCTTAATGAAATGTTACGTAACTTCATTGAGCCAGGTTTGGAAGACTTAGCGGTTTCTCGTACAACCTTTACTTGGGGAGTTCCAGTCCCATCCAATCCAAAACACGTTGTCTATGTTTGGATCGATGCCCTTCTTAACTATGCGACTGCTCTTGGTTATGGTCAAGACGATCATGCTAACTTTGACAAGTTCTGGAACGGAACAGTCTTCCACATGGTCGGAAAAGATATTCTCCGTTTCCACTCAATCTACTGGCCAATCTTGCTCATGATGCTCGATATCAAGTTGCCAGAACGTTTGATTGCCCACGGTTGGTTTGTCATGAAAGACGGTAAGATGTCTAAGTCTAAAGGGAATGTCGTTTACCCTGAAATGCTAGTAGAACGTTATGGACTGGATCCACTTCGTTACTACCTCATGCGTAGCCTCCCAGTCGGTTCAGACGGAACCTTTACTCCTGAGGACTACGTCGGCCGTATCAACTATGAATTGGCCAATGACCTTGGAAATCTCCTCAACCGTACGGTTTCCATGATTAATAAGTATTTTGATGGAAAAGTTCCAGCCTATGTAGAAGGTGTGACTGAATTTGACAATGCTCTTGCTCAAGTAGCAGAGCAATCTATCTCTGACTACCATACACACATGGAAGCAGTTGACTATCCACGTGCCTTGGAAGCAGTATGGACTCTCATTTCTCGTACCAATAAATACATCGATGAGACTGCCCCATGGGTCTTGGCTAAGGATGAAGCCCTCCGTGACCAATTAGCAAGTGTTATGAGTCACTTGGCAGCCAGCCTTCGTGTTGTAGCACACTTGATTGAACCCTTTATGATGGAAACCAGTCGTGCAGTCTTGACTCAGCTTGGTTTGGCAGAAGTTGCTAGCCTTGAGAACTTGAGTTTGGCTGACTTCCCAGCAGATGTGACTGTAGTTTCCAAAGGGACACCAATCTTCCCACGTCTGGATATGGAAGAAGAAATCGCCTATATCAAAAAACAAATGGAAGGCAACAAGCCAGCAGTCGAAAAAGAATGGAATCCAGAAGAAGTCGAACTCAAACTAAGCAAGGAAGAAATCAAGTTTGAAGACTTCGATAAGGTTGAAATTCGTGTCGCAGAAGTCAAAGAAGTTTCTAAAGTGGAAGGTTCTGATAAGTTGCTTCAATTCCGCTTGGATGCTGGTGATGGTGAAGACCGTCAAATTCTCTCAGGAATTGCAAAATACTATCCAAACGAACAAGAATTGGTCGGCAAGAAAGTTCAAATCATTGCCAACCTCAAACCTCGTAAGATGATGAAAAAATATGTCAGCCAAGGGATGATTCTCTCAGCTGAACATGATGGCAAA
>CAUVGG010000056.1:0-5309 GCA_963551305.1 uncultured Streptococcus sp. | reverse complement strand
GTTAATTTCATTTCTACTCCTTTAAAAAGGGTTGAAGTCCGAGAACTCTAATCACCTACAGTGAAGGTTCGGGCTTCTACCCCTTCTTTCATTTTTATAGCAAATGCGCTTCGTGCTTGTTAAAGCTCTCCTTAGCAAGGTCAACCAAACGCTCAATTAGTTCTGGGTAGCTGATTCCCATATTGTCCCAAAGTAGTGGGTACATAGACCACTGGGTAAAACCTGGCATAGTATTAAGCTCATTTAGGAAGATCTCGCCCTTATCTGTATAGAAGAAATCGCAACGAGAGAGACCAAGACCACCGATTGCACGGAAGGCAGTTTCAGCATTTCGACGCATGACAGCTACCACATCATCACTGATCCTAGCCGGGATATCCATGGTAATCTTGTTATCGATATATTTGGCATCATAATCATAGAAGGCAACATCCTTGACAACTTCTCCTGGCAAAGTGCTCTTGACATCGTAGTTCCCCAAGAGACCAACCTCGATTTCACGCGCATTCACACCTTGCTCTACCAAGACACGGCTGTCATATTGGAAGGCAAGTTCCAAAGCTTGGCGGAGTTCTTCTTGGTTTTCAGACTTAGAAATACCGACACTTGACCCCATGTTTGATGGTTTTGTGAAGACTGGATAAGTCAATTTTTCTTCAACTTCAGCGATTTTAGCAGTCACATCATCACCTTCGACGACGGCCACATAAGGAACTTGGGCAATTCCGACAGATTCTAGAACTCGCTTGGTCGTAATTTTATCCATGGCAAGACTAGATGACAAGATATTGCAACCTACATAAGGCATTTTTAAAACTTCCAAGAATCCTTGAACAGAGCCATCCTCTCCCATTGGGCCATGAAGAACTGGAAAGACCACTGCACCTTCTTCGTAGATGGCACTTGGTGCAACTTTCTTATTCCAATCAATCGTTTCATTGGTCATGAGACGATCCTCTTGACCTGGAGTCTGGCTAAATTCTTGCGTTTTGATAAAGTCACCTGACTGGCTGATAAAGAAAGTCTTGACTGTGAAACGGTCGTAGTTGACCGCACGCATGACACTTTCAGCTGACAATACAGACACTTCACGTTCTGCACTGCGTCCGCCGTATAAAAGAATAATCGTTTGTTTCATATTACTTGTCCTAATTCTAATAGAATACTCGTTCTTTAGTATATCATATTTACTTTTTTTTTTAAAACTTGAAGCTAATACTGATCTTCAAAAAACATAAAAAGAGACCGATAAAAACAAAGTCGGCCTCCTTGATTTTTTGTATAGATGAATGGAGTTAGTAAATTGGTCTACACTTACAACTCTGTCCGATTTTCAATGGCTCGTAAGAGTGTGACCTCATCCGCATACTCGATATCTGCTCCCACGGCTAGTCCTCGTGCTAGACGAGTGACTTTGATACCAGCTGGTTTGAGCAAACGAGAGAGATACATAGATGTCGCTTCTCCATCTGCTGTCGCATTGGTTGCCACGATCACCTCTGAAACCTCACTATCCATGAGACGGGTCATGAGGCTCTTGAGATTGATATCGTCTGGGCTGATGCCATTCATCGGAGAAATGAGTCCATGCAAGACATGATAGAGTCCGTGGTATTCTTGGATGTTTTCCATAGCAGCCACATCGCGACTATCCTCTAGCACCAAGATCGTTGTCTGGTCTCGAGTCGGATCTGTGCAGATAGAGCAGGGATCATCATCGGTCAAGCGACCACAGATGGAACAATAGGTCAATTCCCGCTTGGCAGATAGGAGATTTTTTGCAAATTCATTGACATCGTCATCAGACATTCCAATGGTATAGAAGGCGAGACGAGTAGCCGTTTTGATCCCGATACCTGGAAGCTTTGAATAGCTATCAATCAGCTTGGCAATAGGTGTTGGATACAGCATAAGTTCCTTTCTAATTCATTGGATGTTGTTGGTTATAAAGATTGATGATATCACGCGCAATTGAAGGTCCGACACCATTTGTTAGGTTGGTGTTATGAGGAAAGACGACTGCGACCGCGATTTGAGGATTATCGGACGGAGCATAAGCAACTGCGTTGGTATTATTGGCCTTTTGACCGCCATTAACATAACTTTCGGCCGTCCCCGTTTTCCCGCTTATGGAAACGGCTGCGCCATTTGAAAAGGCACGACCAGTTGTCAGAGCGCTCGTTCCATGCGAAACTTGATAGAAACCTTGGTGCAAGAGGGCCATATCCGCTTCTGAGATATTGATCTTGTTCAGTTCCTTGGTGGCTGTTTCTTGAACTAGATTACCTAAGCCACCTTGTTCATTGTTTCCATAAACTCCCTCAACGATGTGAGGAGCCAATCGTACGCCATTGTTTGCAATGGTTGCGACATACTGGGCTAACTGCATAGGTGTGTAGTTATCAAACTGGCCAAAGGCGTTATTAATATAGTTGGCCAAATCAAATTCTTTTGGTGTAAATCCTGTAGATTCATCTGGGAGGTCAATCTCTGTTGAAGCTCCAAGTCCATATTCCCCAAAGGTTGATCGCAACTTGCCCATTGCAGTTTCTAACTGATCAGTTGCGACTATCATATTTGGCTGGTAGGACTGCCCCATGATCCCTAGCGCAGTCTGAACCATGTAGGTATTAGAAGAGTACTCTAGAGCCTCAACTGCTGTGATAGGGAAGGAGCCATAGGACAAGGTATACCATGAATTGATCGGAGCCGAACCTTGGAAAACAATCGGCTGATCTGTCAAAGTTTGATTTCCTGACAAGACCCCATTTTCCCAACCAGAGCTAAGGGTTGCCGCCTTAACGACAGACCCTGGTACAAAGACATTGGTTATCGTTCCAAGCGAATCTGAACTTAATTCACCGGATTCGACATCATGCTTGACACCTGACATAGCTAGAACTGCACCGGTTTTAGGATTGAGGGCTACAGCGTAGACTCCTTCAGAGTATTTGGCTCCACCGTTACCCAACTCCGAGTTGAAATAGCTCTTGAGTAGATCATCCACACCATTCTGGAACGCTAGGTCAACCGTTAACTTGATATTGTTTCCTTTGCTTCCTTCTTCAACATTTTCCACACTTTCCATATTTCCGTGTTTGTCGAGGTGGATTTCTTTGACGGAGCGTTTGCCTTGGAGAACATCTTCATATTGCTTTTCAAGATAGGAAGTACCCACTCGATCATTGAGAGAATACCCTTTTTTAAGATAGGCATCGACTTCCTCTGCTGGAAGACCTGATTTTTCACTTGATACACTACCTACAATTGAAGACAAAGAAGTGTCTAGGACTTTTCTATCCCATGAGGTTGAAATACTGATACCTGGTAATTCCTTGGACGCTGATGCAACGAGAGCAACTTGGGTATCATCTAAGGCATCCGTAGAAATAGTACCCGTCGCAAAATTTTCAACGGCATTGAGCTGACTAAAGAGATAGATCTCCTTTTTCTGGTCATCTGTATAATTGAGTTGACTCACGTCAATACTTTCAACCGCATTATTGTAGAGAGTTGCTTCTGATAAGCGGTTTCCATCTGAATCCAGGCGTTTATCACTTGGCAAGGATTCGACTGTTTTTTTGTAAACGTCCTGGTCCGCCAAGTAGTAGTCTGCAATCTGACGGTCTGTCAAATTAGGGGAGGTTACATTCACATATGTGAGCAGTTTCTTGGCTGTCTCCTTCAATTCTGCTGCTGTCATTTTATTGTTTCGGGTGAAAGAAACAACTTGCTTGACAGTGTTTTCTACCAAGGGTTTCCCTGCTGCATCATAGATTTGCCCACGAGCTGAACTGGTTGTTACCCTTGTCTGGCTGGCTGAAGCCAATTTTGTTTCATAGAAATCTTTATTGAGCACCTGCATATATAACAATCGACCAATAATGGCCATAAACAAC
Source organism: uncultured Streptococcus sp. (assembly GCA_963551305.1). GTDB lineage: Bacteria > Bacillota > Bacilli > Lactobacillales > Streptococcaceae > Streptococcus. The sequence goes on along the minus strand of CAUVGG010000056.1, from coordinate 1,410 downwards.
AGGATAACAATGGCAAACAGTAAATTAAGCCGAATAGGAATCGAATGGCTATTGAATTTTCTCATACAACTAAGACTCTTTTCTAGAAAAATTTCCAATTTTCACCTTTATTTACATATAAAATAATAGAGCAAACAGGTGAAGCTCAGTACTTTTCATTGTACCATATTTTACGGAGAAACTCTTGGAAAAGTCGAAGCATTTTTTGACTTTCAACTGAAAATGCCTTTTTATTTGGTTATCCTAACTTCTATGATATAATGATAGTAATAGTTAGGAAAGCGTTAACCTTTAAGACTTTGACTCATAAAAAGGAGCCTCATGAACAAGCCAGACATCGCAACCATAATCGACCTCCATTTTGAAGAATTAACCGAGCTTGAGCAAGAAATCGCTCGCTATTTTTTACAACCTGAAACGATCCAAGATGATCTTTCTTCTCAGCAAGTTACCCAGAAATTACATATCTCCCAAGCAGCGCTGACCCGCTTTGCTAAAAAGTGTGGTTTTACAGGTTACAGAGAATTTGTCTTTCAATACCAGCATCAGGCGAGTAAACAGGACACTCATTCGCACAAACATAGTCCTTTGACCAAACGTGTTTTGCGAAGCTACAGTATCATGCGAGAACAAACACAGGATTTGATTGACGAAGAACAACTGGAACGAGTCGCCCATTTAATCGAAGATGCTGAGCGTGTCTACTTCTTTGGAACAGGCAGTTCCGGTCTTGTCGCTCGTGAAATGAAATTGCGTTTCATGCGTCTGGGTGTGGTCTGTGAAGCCTTAACCGATCAGGACGGCTTTGCATGGACGACCAGCATCATGGATGAAAATTGTCTCGTACTCGGTTTCTCACTTTCTGGTACAACTCCTTCTATTTTAGACAGTCTATTAGACGCAAAAGAGATGGGGGCGAAGACTGTACTCTTTACAAGTGTTCCCAATAAAGATAGTCAAGCCTATACCGAAACAGTCCTTGTGGCAAGCCATAGTCAATCTTCTTACATCCAGCGTATTTCCGCTCAACTCCCTATGCTCTTCCTTATAGATTTGGTTTACGCCTACTTTTTGGAAATCAATCGTGAAAGCAAGGAGAAAATCTTTAATAGCTATTGGGAAAATAAAAAACTCAATGGCTATCGTAGACAAAAACGCGTTAGAAAATCCTAGTTTGGTTGAACCAAACTAGGATTGTTTTGTTTTGAAATGATAATAGGCTCCCAACATACCTGCTGTATTTTGGTGATGGGCAAATTCTAATCGTGTTTTTTCAGCTAGACTTGGTACCAAGGCCGCCTTCAAGGCTGTGCGGATCTTTGGTTTGAGGATAGCCTCTTGCCCCATGATACCGCCACCGAGAATGACCACTTCTGGATTGGCAACGTAGCAAATATTTGCCAGACCTTT
>CAUVGG010000055.1:0-5314 GCA_963551305.1 uncultured Streptococcus sp. | reverse complement strand
AAGCAAAGCCAACAAATTCTTCTTCGTTATAAAAAGCAAAAAAGTGGGCGTCATCACGGTCCTGATAGCGCAAAAACTCAGAAAGAGGGACCCGTTCTTCCTCGGGAAAAGCTTCCTTGTTTAGCTTTTCAACCTTATCAAGATCAGGAAATACATCGGTAATTAATTGACTGGTCAAACTCATAAATGACCTCCTTTCCTTGATTATAGCAAATTGTCTCTCTGTAAGCAATTGATTTTAAGAAAGCCAAGCAATCCTTGTCGCTCTTCTAGAAAGCTGATATAATAGCTTTATGAATAAGAAACGATCAGTGGACCTAATACATGGTCCTATTCTTCCCTCGCTTTTAAGCTTTGCCTTTCCAATCTTGCTGTCAAATATTTTCCAACAGCTTTATAATACAGCTGACGTCTTGATTGTTGGGCGTTTTCTTGGTCAAGATTCCTTGGCTGCAGTAGGGGCGACAACGGCCATTTTTGACTTGATTATAGGCTTTACGCTTGGTGTTGGCAATGGGATGGGGATTGTCATTGCCCGCTATTATGGGGCTCGTAATTTCACTAAAATCAAAGAAGCAGTTGCTGCAACCTGGATTTTAGGAGGACTTCTCAGTATTTTGGTTATGCTGATGGGCTTTGTCGGTCTGTATCCACTCTTGCAATATTTAGATACCCCTGCTGAAATCCTTCCTCAATCCTATCAATATATTTCCATGATCGTGACTTGTGTAGGCGTCAGCTTCGCTTATAATCTCTTTGCAGGCTTGTTGCGGTCCATTGGTGATAGTCTAGCGGCACTTGGTTTTCTGATTTTTTCTGCCTTGATCAATGTGGTTCTGGATTTGTATTTCATTACGCAACTGCATCTGGGAGTTCAATCTGCGGGGCTTGCTACCATTATCTCGCAAGGCTTGTCAGCGGTTCTTTGCTTTTATTATATCCGTAAGAGTGTTCCAGAACTGCTTCCTCAACTTAAGCATTTTAAATGGGACAAGGCCTTGTACGTGGATCTTTTGGAGCAAGGTTTGGCTATGGGGTTGATGAGTTCGATTGTGTCTATCGGTAGTGTGATTTTACAATCCTCTGTTAATACCTTTGGTGCTGTGATTATTAGCGCCCAGACAGCGGCTAGACGCATTATGGCCTTTGCTCTGCTTCCGATGACGGCTATTTCTTCTGCCATGACAACCTTTGCTTCTCAGAATCTCGGGGCTAAGCGACCAGACCGCATTGTTCAAGGACTTCGAATCGGTAGTCGTTTGAGCATGTCCTGGGCAGGTTTTGTTTGTATTTTCCTCTTTTTTGCCAGTCCTAGTTTGGTTTCCTTCTTGGCCAGTTCGACAGATACTTACTTGGTTGAAAATGGTAGTCTTTACCTGCAAATCAGTTCAGTCTTTTATCCTATTTTGAGCCTTTTGCTGATTTATCGCAATTGTTTGCAGGGCTTGGGGCAAAAAATCTTACCACTTGTTTCCAGCTTTATAGAACTAATCGGGAAAATCGTTTTCGTAGTTTTGATTATCCCTTGGGCAGAGTATACGGGGGTTATCCTCTGCGAACCTCTTATCTGGGTTGCCATGACCATTCAACTGTACTTCTCACTATTCCGTCATCCCTTGATAAAAGAAGGCAAGGCTATCTTGGCAACAAAAGTGTCATCATAGCTCGATTTGCTGAACAAAATCCATTTCCTCTAGTGAAAATCGAAAAAACTTGTGTTATAATAAGAAAGATTAAAATGTGAAAAAAGGAGATTCCTAATGGGACGTAAATGGGCCAATATCGTAGCCAAGAAAACGGCTAAAGATGGAGCTAACTCTAAAGTATATGCAAAATTTGGTGTAGAAATCTATGTAGCAGCTAAAAAAGGGGAACCAGATCCAGAATCAAACACTGCTTTGAAATTCGTTATCGATCGTGCTAAACAAGCGCAGGTGCCAAAACACGTTATTGATAAGGCTATCGATAAGGCAAAAGGAAATACAGACGAAACCTTTACAGAAGGACGTTACGAAGGATTTGGACCAAATGGTTCTATGCTGATTGTGGATACCTTGACTTCAAACGTCAACCGTACAGCTGCGAACGTTCGTGCTGCTTTTGGTAAAAATGGCGGTAACATGGGAGCTTCAGGTTCTGTTTCTTACCTCTTTGACAACAAGGGTGTTATCGTATTTGCTGGTGATGATGCAGATGCTATCTTTGAGCTTTTGCTTGAAGCAGACATTGATGTGGATGATGTAGAAGCAGAAGAAGGAACAATCACTGTTTACACAGCTCCAACTGACCTTCACAAGGCTATCGTTGCCCTTCGTGAGTCAGGTGTCGAAGAATTCCAAGTTACTGAACTGGAAATGATTCCTCAGTCAGAAGTTGAGTTGTCAGGTGAAGATTTGGAAACCTTTGAAAAACTTTACAGCGTTCTTGAAGATGATGAGGACGTCCAAAAGATCTACACAAATGTCGATGGATTCTAATAAAAAAGCGAACAGACTTGCTAGCTGTTCGCTTTTTATATTTGAGATTAGATTCTGGTTCCAGAATCTCTTTGCTGCCGGCTTTCTCCTAGGCCTACAGCTATTTTATGAACTAGTAAGAGTTGACCATTATCCTGTTTTACAAAGGTTAGAGTAACGGTCTTGATTCTATCATCAATGCCAATATAGGTAATTTTCTTTGTGTCGTAGCCCTCAATAGTGGAATCAAACTCGGAGTCTGGCAGTCCGTGTTTTTTGATAATATCCTTGTAGTTGGTACCACCTTTTCCTTTGTTATCAAGGTCACCTTCAATTAAAGCGTCGAACTGTTCTTGTGTCCAAGTGAAGGTATCGTCTTCTTCCTCATCTTCGGGGAGTGAATCAATGGTATCATCTGTCAAGTCGCGTTCCATTGAGGAACTAGCTTCTCTATAGGAACGGTTAAACTCTCTGACAAAATCTTTGTAGACATTAGCGTACAGTATCTGGGTCGTAAAGAAAAGTACAACAGAAGCAACTGCGAGAGATGTTCCGATAATGGCCATTGTTTTCCGTTTTTTGAGATTGGCAATAAGTCCGATAATACCTAAGATCAATGCGACAATAGCGATGAAAAACGATAGATAGTTAATAAATGGGATCCAGGACCCTAAAAGTGCGATGGCTCCAAAAATGGTTGCTAAAATCCCTAAAACTTTTTGTTCTTCTGGTTTCATTTGAACGTTTTCTCCCTTCATCGAGTGAATGGATTCCTATCCACAGTAGCTAGTGCTTATTATAGAGAAAATATTCTCCAATGTCAATTCAGACTAAAATAGTTCTCTAGGAAACTTTTTTCTTGACATCTCTTCTGAAAGTGATAAAATAGTTCTCATGGAAACTTAATTGGTTCTCCTGAGAACTATATTCAATCGTGAGAAAGGAGCAATCATGGACAAGCCGATGTTGATTTTTAAACGCTTTGGACACCAGGTTCACCTGATGGTACAGAAAGAAGCCAAGCGTTGCGGCATTGAATTTATGGGTGGACCGCAAGGGCAAGTTCTGCGTTTTTTAGATCATTGTGAGCAAAAAGAGGAACTGGTTCTGATTAAAGATATCGAGCAGGAACTCAATATTACCAAATCTGTGGCGAGTAATTTAGTCAAGCGCATGGTGCAAAATGGTTTGGTTGAGCTAGAGGCGAGCCCGAGTGATAAGCGGGCAAAATTTGTTCGCTTGACGGAGAAATCGCGTTCGCAGATGCAAGAAGTTAAGGATTTTTTTGATCGGATTGATCAGAGTCTGCTAGACGGGGTTTCAAAGTCAGACTTGGCAATTTTTGAAAAGGTTCTTGGTCAGTTGCAAGAAAATGTTGAGAAGATAGGAGGAGAGAATGAAGAAACTCGCTAAACGTATTACAGGAAAAGAGTGGGGAATGATCGTCCTTACGATTCTTTTCACTTGTTTCTCGGTCTATCTAGAGTTAGAGGTACCGACTTATATTTCGCAAATTACAGAATTACTAGGAACGTCTGGAACGCAGTTGGGTGAACTCTGGTCACCAGCTGCGAAGATGATTGGTTTGTCTTTATTGGCTTTTTTTTCATCTGTTATGGTTGGTTTCTTTGCCGCTCGTGTTGCAGCATCCTATACAACCCATCTACGCACTGACGTATTTCATCGTGTTTTAGATTTTTCGCAGACAGAGATCAAACGTTTTTCAATCCCAAGTCTCTTGACTCGGACGACCAATGATATTACCCAGGTACAGATGCTCTTTACCATGGGCTTGCAAGTGGTTACTCGTGGGCCAATTATGGCTATCTGGGCCATTGGAAAAATCCTTGGGAAATCGGAATACTGGCTCTGGGCAGTAGTGGTGGCTGTTATTGTCAATGTTCTGATGACCACTGTTCTCATGACTCTGGCCTTTCCAAAACAATCTGTCATCCAAAAATTGACAGATAAACTTAATAGCATCACTCGTGAAAGCTTGACTGGGATTCGAGTTGTTCGTGCATACAATGCGGAAGATTACCAAGATGAAAAATTTGAAGCAGCCAACGATGAGGTAACACGTCTCAATCTCTTTGTCAATCGATTGATGGCCATTATGAACCCGATTATGATGGCGATTTCCAGTGGATTGAGTTTAGCCATTTACTGGATTGGTGCCTATATCATCAACGATGCAAGTTTGACAGAACGTCTGCCACTCTTTAGTGATATGGTAGTCTTCATGTCCTATGCTATGCAGGTCGTGATGGGATTCCTTCTCATGGGAGCACTCTTTATCGTTCTTCCTCGTACCTTGGTTTCGGCAGGACGTATCAATCAAGTATTGGATCTGAATTCTTCTATTGAAAATCCTAGTCATGCACAGACGGCGGATCCTTCAATTCAGGGGCAGGTGGAATTCCGTGATGTGACTTTCCGCTACTCTAAAAATTCTGAAGCAGTCGTGGAACATGTCACTTTCAAAGCAGAAGCGGGTCAAACCGTAGCCTTCATCGGATCGACTGGATCAGGTAAGTCTACGCTTGTCAACCTCTTGCCACGTTTTTACGACGTTTCAGATGGAGAAATCCTAGTGGACGGAGTTAATGTGCAAGATTATGACTTGGAAGATTTGCGCAATAAGGTCGGCTATATTCCACAAAAAGCTGTACTCTTTTCTGGAGATGTCAAGGGGAACTTGGACTTTGGTAAGAGCAAAGAAACTCCTCTGAGCGAGGCTGCTATGTGGCAAGCTCTTGAATTGGCCCAGTCTAAAGCATTTATCGAGGACAAGGAAGCAGGTCTTGCATCAGAAGTAGCCCAAGGTGGAACCAACTTCTCAGGAGGTCAAAGACAGC
>CAUVGG010000054.1:0-5395 GCA_963551305.1 uncultured Streptococcus sp. | reverse complement strand
TACACTTCCAAGAGTTCTCAAATCTCATCATTTGGTCAACTTTGAATAAGGGATCTTTCATCGCTTTTGAACCCTGGTCAGGCTTATCAACTTCACTTGAAGAAGGAAATCATTTAGAAGATAAGAAGAATGTTCGTCTCTTAGAAGCTGGTCAAGTGGATCAAATTGGTTTTGATATTGAAATCTTTTAGATTAAAAAATAAAACACAAAAACAAACATCAACTGTTGACTTTTTCTGTAAATAGGAGTATATTATGTTTGTAAGCAACAAATGATGTTTGTAACAAACAAACAATCACTTGTTATATTCTCTTTCGAAGAGAGAGTTTGTTTTTAGGGACTTGATTTCCTGGACTTGGATAAGATGTTATTCATCTCATTCAATTTAATTTGTCAATAAACTGCTAGAAAGTCTTTTGTAGGTTATAAAAGTCTTTACTGGCCTAGAATAATAAAAAGGAGTAAACAATATGTCTATTGTTATCGGTGCAGATGCTGCAGGTTTGAGATTGAAAGAAGTTGTGAAAGACTTCTTGGAAAAAGAAAACTTCCACGTTGTGGATGTTACAGCTGAAGGTCAAGACTTTGTTGATGTGACTCTTGCTGTTGCTGCAGAAGTAAACAAAGAAGAACAAAACCTTGGTATCGTGATTGATGCTTATGGTGCTGGTCCATTCATGGTCGCAACTAAAATCAAAGGAATGGTTGCTGCAGAAGTTTCAGATGAACGTTCAGCCTATATGACTCGTGGACACAACAACTCACGCATGATCACTATGGGTGCACAACTTGTTGGTGATGAATTGGCTAAAAATATTGCTAAAGGTTTTGTTAACGGTAAATACGACGGTGGACGTCACCAAATTCGTGTCGATATGTTGAACAAAATGTGCTAATTAGACTACAGTAAGAAAGGTAAGATAAAAATGAGAATTGCAATTGGATGTGACCACATCGTAACAGATGAAAAAATGGCGGTTTCAGAATTTTTGAAATCAAAAGGATATGAAGTCATCGACTTTGGTACATATGACCACACACGTACTCACTACCCAATCTTTGGTAAAAAAGTTGGTGAAGCCGTTACAAGCGGTCAAGCTGATCTTGGGGTATGTATCTGTGGTACTGGTGTTGGTATCAACAACGCTGTAAATAAAGTTCCAGGAGTTCGTTCTGCCTTGGTTCGCGATATGACAACAGCTCTTTATGCAAAAGAACAATTGAACGCTAACGTTATCGGTTTTGGTGGTAAAATCACTGGTGAGTTGCTTATGTGCGATATCATTGAGGCTTTCATCAATGCTGAATACAAACCATCAGAAGAAAACAAAAAATTGATTGCGAAAATTGAGCACGTTGAAACTCACAATGCTCATCAAGCAGATGCAAACTTCTTTACAGAATTCCTTGAAAAATGGGATCGCGGTGAATACCACGACTAAGAGGTGACGCATGATTTTAACAGTCACAATGAATCCATCCATTGATATTTCTTATCCTTTGGATGAATTGAAAATTGATACTGTCAACCGTGTGGTGGACGTGACCAAGACAGCTGGTGGTAAAGGGCTCAATGTTACACGAGTTCTTTCAGAATTTGGTGATTCTGTTGCTGCTACTGGTTTGGTCGGTGGTAAACTTGGTGAGTTTTTAGTAGAGCATATTGACGATAAAGTAACGAAACGTTTCTTCTCCATTCAAGGAGAGACTCGTAACTGTATCGCTATTCTACACGGTGACAACCAAACAGAAATTCTTGAGAAAGGGCCTGAAGTTCTGGAGCAAGAAGGGCAAGATTTCTTGGCTCATTTCGAAAATCTTCTTGACACTGTGGAAGTAGTTGCTATCTCTGGTAGTCTTCCAGCTGGCCTTCCAGTTGATTATTATGCGAAATTGGTGGAGCTTGCTAATAAAGCAGAGAAACCAGTTGTTCTGGATTGCTCAGGTACTGCCCTTCAGGCGGTCCTTGAATCACCACACAAACCAACAGTAATCAAACCAAATAACGAAGAATTGTCTCAGCTTCTTGGGAAAGAAGTTTCTGAGGATTTGGATGAATTAAAAGAAGTTCTTCAAGAGCCTCTATTTGCAGGGATTGAGTGGATTATCGTTTCACTTGGTGCAAATGGTGCTTTTGCAAAACATGGTGATACTTTCTACAAGGTAGATATTCCTAGAATTCAGGTAGTCAATCCTGTCGGATCTGGAGATTCTACTGTTGCAGGTATTTCATCAGGTCTTCTTCATAAGGAATCGGATGCAGAACTCCTCATCAAGGCAAATGTCCTTGGTATGCTCAATGCTCAAGAAAAGATGACAGGTCATGTCAATATGGCTAACTATCAAGCTTTATATGATCAATTAATAGTAAAAGAGGTATAAAATGGCTTTAACAGAACAAAAACGTGCACGCTTAGAAAAACTTTCAGATGAAAATGGAATCATTTCAGCACTTGCCTTTGACCAACGTGGCGCTTTGAAACGCCTCATGGCTCAATACCAAACAGAAGAGCCAACAGTCGCTCAAATGGAAGAACTTAAAGTATTGGTTGCAGATGAATTGACCAAATACGCATCATCTATGCTTCTAGACCCAGAGTATGGACTTCCAGCTACAAAAGCGCTTGATGCCAATGCTGGTCTTCTCCTTGCTTATGAGAAAACTGGCTACGACACAACTAGCACCAAACGCTTGCCTGACTGCTTGGATGTTTGGTCTGCCAAACGCATCAAGGAACAAGGCGCAGACGCTGTTAAGTTTTTGCTTTACTATGACGTAGACAGCGCTGACGAACTCAACCAAGAAAAACAAGCCTACATCGAACGCATCGGTTCTGAGTGTGTGGCGGAAGATATTCCATTCTTCCTTGAAATCTTGGCTTACGATGAAAAAATCGCTGACGCTGGCTCTGCAGAATACGCAAAAGTGAAACCACACAAGGTTATTGGTGCCATGAAAGTCTTCTCAGACCCACGCTTCAACATCGATGTCTTGAAAGTAGAAGTTCCAGTCAACGTCAAATACGTTGAAGGCTTTGGCGAGGGTGAAATCGTGCATACACGCGAAGAAGCAGCAGCCTTCTTCAAAGCACAAGACGAAGCGACTAACTTGCCATATATCTACTTGAGTGCAGGTGTGTCAGCTAAACTCTTCCAAGAAACGCTTGTCTTTGCCCACGAATCAGGCGCAAACTTCAATGGAGTTCTTTGCGGACGTGCAACCTGGGCTGGATCAGTTGAAGCTTTCATCAAAGATGGTGAAGCAGCAGCTCGTGAATGGTTGCGTACAACTGGATTTGAGAACATTGACGAACTCAACAAGGTTCTTCAAACAACAGCGACTTCATGGAAAGAACGCGTGTAAAATCTTCCTCCTAGTTTAGGAACATGAATCTAAAAAAATTTTTAAAAAAAGTTACATGTAAAGGTTTACAAAATAACTTACTTGTGTTATACTTAAATCACAAGTTAATACAAGGTGAGTGTTACTAAGTAATATTAGGCATGATCACAGGTGGATTAGAAATCAAAGGATTTTCTAGTTCATTTGTGGTCATTTTTTGTACACTCATATACCTTTAAGATACAAAAGGAGGTTGCCATGTATCGAATTCTAAATCCAATGAATCACAATGTCTCGCTTGTCAGAAATGACAAAGGAGAAGAAGTGATTGTGATTGGTAAGGGGATTACATTTGGAAAGAAGAAGGGGGATTTAATTTCTGAAAACCAAGTAGAGAAGATCTTTCGAATGAAGACAGAAGAGTCCAGAGAAAACTTTATGGCTCTCCTCAAAGATGTTCCGCTTGATTTTATCACAGTGACCTATGAGATTATTGATAAGCTCTCTAAGAAATATCATTATCCGATTCAAGAGTATCTCTACGTAACCTTGACAGATCATATTTACTGTTCCTATCAAGCTCTAACACAAGGAAGGTACAAGGATAGCAATCTACCAGATATTTCTACTAAGTATCCTGTCGCTTTTCAAATCGCAAACGAAGCTTTTAAAATCTATCGTCAGAAGTTGACAGATCATTTCCCTGAGGATGAAATTATTCGGATTGCTTATCATTTCATCAATGCCGAAGGTGAGAATGAAGTGGAAGTTGTTGAGTCGATTGATAAGAGGAAAGAAATTCTCAGGAATGTCGAAGAAGTGCTGAAGAGTTACGCTATTCAACGAACCGAAGAGAATAACCATTTCTATGATCGCTTTATGATTCATCTCAACTATTTTTTGGATTATTTAGACCGTTCCAGAGATGATAATCAATCTCTTCTAGATATGGAAGACCATATCAAACAATCCTATCCAAAGGCATTTGAGGTCGGCTCCAAGATTTATGATGTGATTACGCAACATACGGGTCTTGATTTGTATAAAAGTGAACGAGTTTATCTAGTTCTACATATCCAACGTTTATTGTCATAAAAATTTAATTAAAAATACATAAGGAGAATTCTATCATGAATAGAGAAGAAGTAACATTGTTAGGTTTTGAAATCGTAGCCTATGCTGGCGATGCTCGTTCAAAACTATTGGAAGCCTTGAAGGCTGCTGAGGCTGGCGATTTTGCGAAAGCAGATAGCTTAGTCGAGGAAGCTGGTTCTTGCATTGCAGAAGCTCACCACGCGCAAACAAGTCTATTAACTAAGGAAGCTTCAGGTGAGGACTTAGCTTATAGTGTAACCATGATGCATGGCCAAGACCACTTGATGACAACCATCTTGCTCAAAGATTTGATGCACCATTTAATCGAACTTTACAAGAGAGGAGTTAAGTAATGAACAAACTAATTTCATTTATCGAGAAAGGAAAACCTTTCTTTGAGAAATTATCTCGTAATATCTATCTTCGTGCTATTCGTGATGGTTTCATTGCAGGTATGCCTGTTATTCTCTTCTCAAGTATCTTTATCTTGATTGCTTTTGTACCAAACTCATGGGGTTTTAAATGGTCTGATGATGTTGTTAATCTCCTCATGAAACCTTATAGCTATTCAATGGGGATTCTAGCTCTCTTGGTAGCGGGTACAACAGCTAAGTCATTGACCGACTCAGTTAACCGTAGCATGGAAAAAACCAATCAAATCAATTATATGTCAACACTGTTAGCAGCGATTGTTGGTTTGTTGATGTTGGCAGCTGATCCGATTGAAGGTGGCTTTGCAACAGGTTTCCTTGGAACAAAAGGTTTGCTTTCAGCCTTCCTTGCTGCCTTTGTTACAGTAGCTATCTATAAGGTCTGTGTTAAGAATAACGTTACCATTCGTATGCCTGACGAAGTTCCACCTAATATCTCACAAGTTTTTAAAGATGTGATTCCATTCACACTATCAGTGGTTTCTCTTTATGCTCTTGATTTACTAGCTCGTCATTTTGTTGGTG
>CAUVGG010000053.1:0-5441 GCA_963551305.1 uncultured Streptococcus sp. | reverse complement strand
TTGGCACCATTTGGATGATCAAGAAGAAGACCAAACTTTGTTTACGAGCCAAGAAATTGTAACGGCTGTAGGCATAACCAGCAAGGACGATGATACTCGTTTGAACCACCATAGTAATCAAAGCGATGATCAAAGTATTGAGGTACCAAGTGCCGTACAAGGTTTCAGTGAAGAGTCCTTTAAAGTTATCAAAATTGAAGTCGATGTTAGTATCTAGTTTAAAGGCTGCGACATTACCAGACTTGAAGGCTGACATAATGGTAATCAAAAGTGGATAGATAATGACAATTGATAAGCCAATCAAGTAGAGGTAAGTGAGGGTTTGAGTCAGTCTACGTTTGAGTTTAATTGAGTTATTCATCTTAGACGTCCTCCATATCAAATGCGTGTAGTTTCTTGAATGCGATCATAGAGATAGAGATGACAATGATTGAGATAATCAAGGTAACAGCTGCCGCCATAGAGTATTGAGGAGATGTACCAGTTGTCAAACGGTAAATCCATGAAATCAAGATATCAGTTGAACCGGCTCCACCACCAACGCTACCAGGTCCTCCACCGTTGAAGAGGTACATGATAGAGAAGTTGTTAAAGTTGAAGGTGTATTGGCTAATCAATGTTGGAGCCGCAACAGCCAAAATCATTGGGAAAGTGATGTTGCGGAATTTTTGCCAAGCATTGGCACCATCAATGTAAGCCGCTTCGTAGAGGTCGTTAGGAATAGACTGCAAGATACCCAAGGTCAAAACGTAGATGTATGGGAATCCTAGCCAACCTTGCATCATAATCAAGGCAATCTTAGTCCAGGTCGGATCTGTTTTCCAAGGGATAAGAGCTCCATCTAAGAAAGGAAGAACCTTAGATAAGAGAGGCAAGACTTGGGTGTTGATGGCACCAACACTATCATTAAACATGTTTGAGAATGTCAAGATAGTGATGAAGGCTGGAACAGCCCAAGGAAGAAGGAAAATAACACCAAAGATACGTTTTCCTTTGATAAATGGTTGGTTGGCAATAATTGCTGTAAAGATACCAATGACAATCTGCAAAGTAGAAGCAGACAAGGCCCAGATGATGGTCCAAGAAAGAACAGAACCAAAGGCTGAACGGAAGGTACTCAAGCTCCAGATGTTTGTGAAGTTCGTCAAACCAACCCAGTCCAACAATTTATTTGGTGGTAAGTGTTGGAAGTCATAGTTGGTAAAGGCAATCATCAAGGTTACGATAACTGGAAAGATAATCGCAAATGTCATCGCTACATACGATGGGATGATCAAAAGGTATGGGAATCCATTCTCATAAATACCTTTAATCATATCCTTGAAGGTACGAGCTACAGGAATACCGTTGTTGATACGTTTAGCAGTAGTATGTGCGTCCTTGATATTAAAGATATAAAAGAGTAAGTAAACGACAACAAAGATAGAGTGAAAAGCACCACGAATTAGCATGAAAAGTGAATTATCACGACCGGGCTTGTCACCAAGGGTGACCAAATTGCTCAATTCAGGGCTTGCAAGTGTTAGAAAATACAGAACAAAAAGAACAGTAATGCCAAGGAAAATAAATCCTTTCGCTTTTTGTTTGTTATAGATTTGTCCTAAACCAGGAATGATTGACAGCAAGGCTGCTTTGCGAGGCTGTTGTTTTTCCATGATTACTCCTTTCATAGGATGCGAGTTTAAACTCGGATTCAATCGTAAGATACGTACATCTGATAAGAAGCATATCTATAAATTCAAAGGGGGATTTTGCTTCCACCCCCCTTGAACAAATCAATTAGTTACCAAATTTTTGTTGGATTGTTTCCTTGATCAATGTTACAGCATCGTTAGCAGCTGTTTTCGCATCTTTCTTACCACTTACAGCATCAAAGAGCATAGTTTTCGCTGGATCCCAAACTGTTGACATTTGTGAGATGTTTGGCATTGGTTGAGCGTTCTTGAACTGTTTGATAACAGCTGTAGTCAACTCATCGTTTTTGCCTTCAGCATAAGTACGAGCCTCAGTGTTAGCTGGAATTTCGTTTGTTGCATCGTAGAATGCTTTTTGTTGTTCAGTTGAAACTAGGAAGTCTACAAATTTTTGAGCGCCTTCAAGGTTCTTAGTGCTTGATGGGATGATCCAAGCTTTACCACCACCGAATGCTGCGTAGTCTTTACCGTTTGGAAGAGTTGGGATAGTTGCAACACCGTAGTTTACTTTAGCGTCTTTGAATGCTTGAGCTTTCCAAGGACCATCGATGATAGCAGCTGTTTTACCTTCTTGGAATTGAGTTTGAATCAAGTTACCAGCACCTTCAGTATCTTGCATACCTTTAGGCCATTTTTCATACCAAGATTTAGCGTATTCGATACCTTTGATTGCTCCGTCGTTTGCAAGACCGATGTCTTTAGGATCTTTACCGTTATCACCAAATACGTAAGCTCCGTTACCAGCAAGAAGTCCGTATGCGTAGTAGAAGTTAGTCCAGTCAGCTAGGAATGCTGTAGTTTTGCCATCCTCACCAGCGAAAGCATATTTGCTATCTTTTGCAAGGTTTTCTAAGTCAGCAAAAGTTTTAGGAGCTTCTTTTAGTAAGTCTTTGTTGTAGTACATTACGAGAGACTCGATAACGGCTGGAGCACCATAGACTTTACCACCAACAGTTACAAGAGATTTAGTAGTGTCGTCTGTTTTAGCACCGTCACTCAAAGTAACTTCTGAAAGTTGTCCGTCAGTACCAAGGCTACCTACACGGTCGTATGGAGCCATCATAACATCAGGAGCTTTACCAGATTGGTTGTCTAGAGAAAGATTGTCAAGACCACCCATTTGGTCTCCTGTTTTGATAGTAACTTTTACGCCAGATTCTTTTTCGTAAGCTTTTGCAGCTGATTCAGCAAAGGCTTTATATTGATCTTCAACGTAGAAAGTGATTTCTTTCGCTTCTGAAGAGCTAGTATCAGCTGCTTTGTCAGCAGTTTTGCTTCCGCAAGCCACCAAGAGCAAGCTAGCGAGAGTAGCAGTTCCGAGCACAGCAGCGCTCTTCATGAATTTAGATGACATAGTGTATTCCTCCTAAAGAATAACAGTATAATTTATTTAGAAAACGCAAACGTTTTCTTTTATGAGCTTAGTATAGCACAAATAGAAAACGGTTGCAAGCGTTTTTAAAAAGTTTTTTAAAAAAATTTTAAGGTTTCAAACATTTGTCAATGCCCTTATATAGGAAAAAACTTTAAATCTTTCTTTCTCTTGAATTGAAAATATATTAGGAAAACGATTGCGTAAATTCGGCTCGGTTTTTCAGAAAATAGATCAGATATTGGGAATGAATTATCTTAAATCAGGAAATCTTTAAAATTTTTTTCGCTTATTTCGTAAAATATCAGTGGGAATAAGTTTTAGTTAGATAAAAATAATTCAAAAAAATTTTTAAAAACGCTTGCATTTGTATTTAAAATGCGCTATACTTAACTTAACGCAAACGTTTGCGCCTTGATTGCGCAACGTTTTATAACAAACACATGAGGTGCTATTATGAAAAAACGTCAAAGTGGTGTGTTGATGCACATCTCTTCTCTGCCAGGAGCTTACGGGATTGGATCATTTGGTCAGACTGCCTATGATTTCGTCGATTTCTTGGTTCGTACCAAGCAACGTTACTGGCAAATCCTCCCTCTTGGGACAACAAGCTATGGAGATTCTCCATACCAATCATTCTCAGCCTTTGCTGGAAATACGCATTTTATCGACCTTGATATCTTGGTAGAGCAAGGCTTGCTCGAAGCTAGTGATCTTAAAGGTGTTGACTTTGGTAGCGATGCATCTGAAGTTGACTATGCGAAGATTTATTACGCACGTCGTCCGCTTTTAGAAAAGGCAGTTAAACGTTTCTTGGAAGTGGGAGACGTCAAAGCTTTTGAGAAGTTTGCTCAAGACAACCAATCATGGCTTGAACTCTTCGCAGAATATATGGCGATTAAAGAGCATTTTGACAATCTTGCTTGGACAGAATGGCCAGATGCAGATGCTCGTGCTCGTAAAACTTCAGCACTTGAAAGCTACCGTGAGAAATTGGCAGACAAGTTGGTTTACCACCGTGTGACTCAATATTTCTTCTTCCAACAATGGTTGAAATTGAAAGCCTACGCTAACGACAACCACATCGAAATTGTTGGAGACATGCCTATCTACGTTGCGGAAGATTCAAGCGACATGTGGGCAAATCCACATCTCTTCAAGACAGATGCCACTGGTAAAGCAACCTGCATCGCAGGTTGCCCACCAGATGAGTTTTCTGCCACTGGTCAGCTTTGGGGAAACCCAATCTACGACTGGGAAGCAATGGACAAAGACGGCTACAAATGGTGGATTGAACGCTTGCGCGAAAGCTTCAAGATTTATGACATCGTTCGTATCGACCACTTCCGTGGTTTCGAATCTTACTGGGAAATTCCTGCTGGTTCCGATACAGCAGCTCCTGGTAAATGGATGAAAGGTCCTGGCTACAAGCTTTTTGCAGCCGTTAAGGAAGAGCTTGGTGAGCTAAACATCATCGCGGAAGACCTTGGTTTCATGACAGATGAAGTCATCGAGTTGCGTGAACGCACAGGCTTCCCAGGAATGAAGATTCTTCAATTCGCCTTCAACCCAGAAGACGAAAGTATCGATAGCCCACACTTGGCACCTGCCAACTCTGTTATGTACACAGGAACACACGATAACAATACAGTCCTTGGTTGGTACCGTAATGAGATCGACGATCCAACTCGTGAATACATGGCTCGTTACACGAACCGTAAAGAGTACGAAACAGTGCCACACGCAATGCTTCGCACAGTATTTTCATCCGTTAGCTTCATGGCTATTGCAACCATGCAAGACTTGCTAGAACTAGATGAGGCAGCTCGTATGAACTTCCCATCTACTCTTGGCGGAAACTGGTCATGGCGTATGACAGCAGATCAATTGACACCAGCTGTTGAAGAAACTTTGCTTGACTTGACTACAATTTATCGCCGAATTAATGAAAATTTGGTAGAATTAAAGAAATAAGACAATATCAGGAGACACAAAAATGTTACCATTAAAAGAATTTGTACAAAAGCGTTACAATAAAACCATTGCAGAATGTAGCAATGAAGAGCTTTACCTTGCTCTTCTCAACTACAGCAAACTTGCTAGCAGTCAAAAACCAGTCAACACTGGTAAGAAAAAAGTTTACTACATCTCAGCTGAGTTCTTGATTGGTAAACTCTTGTCAAATAACTTGATTAACCTTGGCCTTTACGACGATGTGAAAAAAGAACTTGCAGCTGCAGGTAAAGACTTAATCGAAGTCGAAGAAGTTGAGTTGGAGCCATCTCTTGGTAATGGTGGTTTGGGACGTTTGGCAGCCTGTTTTATCGACTCAATCGCTACACTTGGTTTGAATGGTGACGGTGTTGGTTTGAACT
>CAUVGG010000052.1:0-5456 GCA_963551305.1 uncultured Streptococcus sp. | reverse complement strand
TGTAGGACACCCGCGCAAAGAGAAGATTGCCGACATACTGAACTAGAGTTTGTAGGATATAAAGACCATAGTAGACCAGCAAAACGGTCACGGCAAGCTGGTTGAGATTGCTGAGATACTGGTCGATAAAGTGGGAAGCAACCAGAGGAATCACGCTTTTAATGACCGTAGTCGCTAGGAGAAAGCTTAGTGCCAAAAAGGTCAGGAACCCATAAGGCTTGAGATAAGACATTAAGCGCTTCAATACAGTCCATTGTTCTTGCTTATTCTGCATCTTCTTCTCCTTTCATTTCCAATTGTTGGGACTGGTAAGTTTTGGCATACCAGCCATCCAGGGCTAGTAAGTCCTCATGAGTCCCACGTTCGATAATCTGTCCATTTTGCAGAACCAAGATCAGATCTGCATGGACAACTGCGCTGAGACGATGAGCCGTGATGATGGTTGTCTTGTCCTTACGCGTCTCCTTGAGATTGTCGATAATAGCATACTCTGTCTTAGCATCTACAGCTGATAAGGAGTCATCTAAAATCAAGATATCAGGATTTAAAATCATAGCTCGGGCCATGGCCAGACGCTGCTTTTGCCCACCTGAAAGACTGACTCCTTTTTCACCAATCAACGTATCAAATCCCTGAGGCATATCTACAATATCTTGGTAAACTTGGGCTAGCTTAGTCGCTTCCTCAACTGCTGAAAGGGGCAAGTTAGGATTGCCAAAGCGGATATTGTCTAAGATAGAGGTCGCAAAGAGGAACTGGTCCTGAGGGACATAGCCCATGAGACTACGAAGGTCTGTCAGAAGATAGTCCCGAATATCATGACCATTTAGGTAAATAGCTCCCTTATCCACATCGTATTCACGCAAAAGGAGCTTAATCAAGGATGTTTTCCCAGAGCCTGTCTGCCCGACTAAGCCTAGGGTTTGCCCTTTTTCTAAACTAAAGTGAATATCCGTCAGTGTCTCCTCATTTTCAAAGGCAAAGCTGTCAATGGCGTACTCCAAACGTCCATTTTCGATACCGTCCAGAGGAAATTCAGGGTCTTTTACAGGTGATTCCTGAGACAAAAGATCCTCAATCCGCTGATAGGACACCTTCCCTCGCTGAGTAATATTAAAGAGGAAACCAATAGCCATAAGAGGCCAAACCAACATATCTAAGTAGCTGATAAAGGTAACCAGATTCCCAACGGTGATTTGCCCTTTCTGAACCATCAAAGAACCGACTAAAAGAGTTAAAACGTAGGACGAACCAACAAACAATAGAACCATAGGGTCAAAGAGACTATCGTATTTCATGGTTTGGAGATTCTTTTGGAAGGTCAATTCATTAACTGCCTGAAAGGACTTCAGCTCGTCCGCCTGATAACCGAAAGACTTGGTTACTTTGATACCTGATACAGACTCCTGTACCTTATTATTGAGTTCAGAAAAGGCTGCTTGGGATTCTCCGAAAGCCTTATGAGTCTTTCTCCCTAGACGACTGGTCGAATAAGCCATGAAAGGCAGGGGAAGAATAGCAACCAAGGTCATCTGCCATGAAATGCTAAAAAGCATGGTCAGCAAAGTCACCAGCGCCGTGATGGAAGCATCCACTGCTGACATGACTCCTCCACCTGCGAGACGAGTTAAGGCATTGATATCATTGGTGGCGTGTGCCATCAAGTCCCCCGTACGATAGGTCTGATAAAAGGCTGGCGACATCTTAGTAAAATGCTCAAACAAGCGAGACCGCATAATCTGACCGAGTCGGTAGGAAGTCCCAAGGATATACATGCGCCAAACATAGCGCAGATAGTACATCCCAAAGGCCGCAAGAAGCAAGTAAAATAGGTCAAAAAGGAGGTCCTGCTGGGTTAATTTCCCCGATGTGATGGCATCGATGACCCGCCCCATAACCATAGGGGGAATAAGATTGAGGACGGAAACCAAGATCAGGGCCACAATCCCGACTAAATAACGGTGTTTTTCTAACTTGAAAAACCACCAAAGTTTTTGAATAATGGACATAAAATCCCTTTCTGATTGCAAATGGAAACCTGAGGCCAAGACTCAATGAAAATCAAAGAGCAAACTAGGAAACTAGCCGCAGGCTGCTCAAAGCACTGCTTTGAGGTTGTAGATAGAACTGACGAAGTCAGTAACCTACATACGGCAAGGCGGCATTGATGCAGTTTGAATTTGATTTTTGAAGAGTACAAGACCCCAGGTTTTTCTTATTCATAAGTTACGACTGAGACGACACCCTTGTCATACTCAGCGATAAAGATATTGGCCACATTGTCATACCCTTGTTTACTGAGGTTATCAAGCAGCCATTCTTCGCTGCGACCAATGGTCTCCAAAATTTCGACTTGGATAACACCGTCTGTGACAACAGGATACTTGGGATTCTCATCTCCCATTTGGACTACGATGAGTTGACCGTTCTGCTCCTGCATAGCGCGTTTGACTTGTTTCATTTGGAAAATTCCCTGGCTACGGAGCTTAAGTGCTACGTCCGCTGCTGATAAACCAACCGAACGGCAGGCTTCTGGATCAATCTTCCCATTTTTGATGAGCAGAGTTGGCTTCCCATCAATCAAACGTTTCACAAAGTAAACATTATTGTTCAGCCATTTGAGAGTCAAGACCAGAATGGTCCACATAATCAGGATAACTGCATACTGAAGGATACTGATGGCACTATTGTAAATCACCCCACCGATGATACCACCAAGAACATAGTTCTGAATTTGGTCTGTCGCAGAGTTAGGTGCTAGATTCCCCTTTCCTGTCACATTAATAACAAAAACAAGAGAGAAAAGACCCAAGGCCAGTTTGATTAAAATTTCCATATAATTGAGTGTCATTTGTTTACCTCCACCAATTCAATAGCGTCTGTTTGATGCAATTCTAATTTCTCTAAAAGATACTTGTCTGGTTGGCTCCCGTTCATGGCGCGATAGAAATTTGAACCTACCTTGATAAGTGCTCCATCAGTGGCTGCAGAAGTATTGACATAAACTTCTGATTTATCCACTCCCAAGTCTTTGGAAACAAGCTCGATGAAATGAAGGGAGGTTTGAAATTGGTTGTTAGAGGCTTGATTGGTCTGGTATTTTGAGATTGTCACCAAAAGCATGGCCACCAAGGTCAAGGCCAAAATCATGACCAATTCCCGAAACTTAGTCCCCTTTTTATCTCGATAGGCTTTAAAAGCAAAAAATCCTGTGATAGCTAGGAGAACAATTCCAAAGCCAATCATGATGCCATTTTGCTGACTGATTTGGCTAAGTACATAGTCATATGAGTAAAATTTCATTTATTTTCACTCCCTTTCATAAAATCATTCTTAATTATAAACGAAAGAGGGTGATTTTTCAAACCATACGTTGGGGAAATGCGCCTTTTTTTGGTATAATATAGTCTGTAATCTGAATGAAAAAGGTAACATTATGAAACTCATATCATGGAATATTGATTCCCTCAATGCTGCCCTAACGAGCGACTCAGCTCGTGCAAAATTGTCCCAAGAAGTCCTACAAACCTTGGTAGCTGAAAATGCTGATATTATCGCTATCCAGGAAACCAAGCTTTCTGCAAAAGGGCCTACAAAGAAACACTTGGAAATTTTAGAAGAACTCTTCCCAGGTTATGAAAACGCTTGGCGTTCCTCTCAAGAACCTGCTCGCAAAGGCTACGCTGGAACCATGTTCCTCTATAAGAAAGAACTCACACCAACGATTAGCTTCCCAGAAATCGGTGCTCCTTCTACCATGGACTTGGAAGGCCGCATCATCACCTTGGAATTTGATACATTTTTCGTAACCCAAGTATACACACCAAACGCTGGTGATGGGCTCAAACGCTTGGAAGAACGCCAAGTCTGGGATGTTAAATACGCTGAGTATTTGGCGCAACTAGACAAAGAAAAACCAGTACTTGCGACCGGAGACTACAACGTAGCCCACAAGGAAATCGACCTTGCAAATCCTGCCAGCAACCGCCGTTCACCTGGATTTACAGACGAGGAACGTGCTGGGTTTACCAACCTCTTAGCAACTGGATTTACCGATACCTTCCGCCACATTCACGGTGATGTCCCAGAGCGCTATACTTGGTGGGCACAACGCAGCAAGACTTCTAAAATCAACAATACAGGCTGGAGAATCGACTACTGGCTCACCAGCAATCGCGTGGCTGACAAGGTGACCAAGTCTGACATGATTGACTCGGGTGCGCGTCAAGACCATACGCCGATTGTATTGGAAATTGAACTCTAAGGAGAAAGCTAATGGACTATCAAGCTGTCATTCCTGAATTTGTAGTATCTGACCTCGAAAAGTCACGCCACTTCTACTGCGACTTGCTTGGTTTTAGAATTGAATACCAACGGCCAGAAGAAAACTTCCTCTTTCTTTCGCTTGAAGAGTGTCAACTGATGTTAGAGGAAGGAACACCCGAGGAACTGGCCAACCTTACCTACCCTTTTGGAAAAGGTGTCAACCTATCCTTTGGTATAAAGGATGTCCCACAACTTTATCAAAAAGTGACCGAGGCCAACTATCCTATTTATCGTCCTTTGACCAAGCGAACATTTCGTGTTGGGGATCACTATATCTATCCTCACGAATTTGCAGTCTTGGATCCAGATGGCTATTTTTTAAGATTTAGCGAATAGAAGAATAAAAGGCTACAATACTTTCTAGCCTTGCATCCTTTTATTCGTTCGCTTTTATGATCTATTTACTAACAAAATATTTGATTTCTAAAGCTAATTGGTGTAAAATAAAAACATTGGCAGTAGCCTATTTAAAATTGAATATCATTTTACTTGTTTATGTCGTGAATTGGCACGACGTTTCTACAAGGTGCCGGAACACCTAACAATGAGTATGTCAGCTGAAGGTATGGTTTTGACCATGCCTATTTTGGGGACTTACTTAGGGGATTAAGTAGGTTCTTTTTCTATTTCTTGCTAGAAACTCTAAACAAGTAAATGAAGCATCTTTTAGACTTTAGGAGGTCTTATGAAATTATTAGAAGAGCGCATCCTTCAGGATGGGCATATCTTGGGTGACAACATCCTCAAGGTAGATTCCTTTTTAACCCATCAAGTTGACTTTAGCTTGATGCGAGAGATTGGTAAGGTATTTGCGGAAAAATTTTCTGCTGCTGGCATTACCAAAGTTGTAACCATTGAAGCGTCAGGCATTGCCCCAGCCGTTTTTACAGCTGAAGCCTTAGATGTCCCCATGATTTTCGCCAAGAAAGCTAAAAACATCACCATGAACGAAGGCATCTTAACTGCTGAGGTTTACTCCTTTACCAAGCAGGTGACCAGCACCGTTTCCATCGCTGGAAAATTCCTCTCACCTGAGGACAAGGTCTTGATTATCGATGATTTCCTAGCAAATGGACAAGCTGCCAAAGGCTTGATCCAAATCATCGAACAAGCTGGAGCAAAAGTTGAAG
>CAUVGG010000051.1:0-5675 GCA_963551305.1 uncultured Streptococcus sp. | reverse complement strand
GCTTTAACAGCTGATAGGAAGTTGGATAAGGCTAATCTTGAGAAGCTGATTGCCGCATCTAAAGGGATGGAAATTGTCTTTCACATGGCCTTTGATGAATTGAGCGATGAAGATCAGTTGGAAGCCATTGACTGGCTCAGTCAAGCTGGTGTCACTCGTATCTTGACTCGTGCTGGAGTGTCTGGGGACTCGCTAGACAAACGTTTTGCTCACTATCAAAGAATTTTGGAACATGCTAAAGGTAAAATTGAAATTCTACCAGGTGGGGGGATTGACCTTGACAACCGTCAAACCTTTATCGATCAACTGGGTGTGACACAACTTCATGGAACCAAGGTTGTCTTTTAAAAAATAGAAAGGAACTGCTAGCTTTCGGTAGCAGTTTTCACTTATGTTTGAAATTTTTAAATCCTATCAGTTAAATCAAGAAAAAGCCAGTACTTATGGTTTTGTAGAAAATGGGGGAGTCTGGAGCTACAGGTGCCAGATTTTGGAAGGAGACTTTTCCATGACTGTGTCCATCACAGCAGATAATGTGAGTTTTCAGGTCTTTGACCAGGAAACGGGTGATCTCTATCCTCAAGTCCATATGGAAAGCATGAGAGGGACTTTTGTCGGAAGTGTCCGTGAGGCTTGTTTGGAGATTCTTTACCAGATTCGGAAGGCTTGCTTTGATGTACAGGATTTTATCTGTCCTCAGACTAAGCGTATCATGGATCAGGTTCAGGAAAAGTATGGTAATCAGTTGGAGTATTTGTGGGAAAAATCGCCTGATACAGCTGCATTGCGCCATGAAGGAAATAAGAAGTGGTATGCTGTTATGATGAGAATCCCATGGGATAAGCTGGAAAAGGGGAGAGAAGGGCTAGTCGAAGCAGTCAACCTCAAACACGACCAAGTAGCGGACCTGCTTTCACAAAAGGGTATTTATCCAGCTTTTCATATGAATAAACGCTACTGGCTTAGTCTGGCACTTGATGATAGTTTGCAAGATGAAGAAGTGATAGAACTCATCGAAAAAAGTTGGAACTTGATTGTGAAAAAATAAGAAAATTCGCTTGAGTTTTCAAATACTTTCAATTAGCAAAATATTCTTTACTGAAGAAATTTTCAGAAAATAATGGATTTTTTCTTGACAAGAGATTTTTCCTATGCTAAAATACTAAACAAGATATCAAACGAAGGAGAAAGTCAAACATGAAAACAGCTAAGTTTAATCAATTTGCTTTGTTGTTGAGGTACTCGGGCTAGTGCAAAAGCATTAGTCCTGTTTGGCTTACCAAGCGGGAGTAAATCAACATCTCGCTTGGGTTCCCGAGCGAGATGTTTTTTCTATACTGAAATTTTGAAGGGGGAATTCTTATGCGTAGAGTTGAGTTTCTAGACACCAGTCTCCGTGATGGTGAGCAGACACCAGGTGTTAATTTTTCAATCAAGGAAAAGGTTGCCATCGCAAGACAGCTGGAGAAATGGGGCATTTCAGCCATCGAAGCTGGTTTTCCGGCAGCGAGTCCAGATTCATTTTTGGCAGTTCAGGAAATTGCTAAGGTCTTAAAGAAAACTGCTGTGACTGGTTTGGCACGTTCGGTCAAGTCTGATATAGATGCTTGTTACGAGGCGCTTAAGGATGCCAAGTATCCACAGGTTCATGTCTT
This sequence comes from uncultured Streptococcus sp., assembly GCA_963551305.1. Lineage (GTDB taxonomy): Bacteria > Bacillota > Bacilli > Lactobacillales > Streptococcaceae > Streptococcus. The sequence continues at coordinate 4,020 of CAUVGG010000051.1, read as the reverse complement.
TATCGCTACCAGTCCGATTCACCGCAAGTATAAGCTCAATAAGAGCAAGGAAGAGATTTTAGAAGCTATTAAGGAGCATGTTTCTTATGCACGGAGTAAGTTTGAAGTGGTAGAATTCTCTCCTGAGGATGCGACTAGAACTGAGCTGGACTTTCTCCTACAAGTCGTTCAAACTGCGGTCGATGCGGGGGCAACTTATATCAATATCCCTGACACGGTTGGATTTACCACGCCAGAAGAGTACGGAGCTATTTTCAAACACTTGATTGAGAATGTCAAGACGAATCGTCAGATTATCTATTCACCTCACTGTCATGATGACCTCGGAATGGCAGTGGCTAACAGCCTTGCTGCTGTCAAGAACGGTGCAAGACGTGTTGAAGGGACTATCAATGGTATTGGGGAGCGAGCTGGAAATGCTGCTTTGGAAGAAATAGCAGTGGCTCTCAATATTCGCCAAGATTACTACCAAGCAGAAACAAGTATTGTCCTAAATGAAACCATTAATACGTCAGAAATGGTTTCTCGCTTCTCTGGTATTCCAGTTCCTAAAAACAAAGCGGTGGTTGGTGGAAATGCCTTCTCTCACGAGTCTGGTATTCACCAAGATGGAGTTCTTAAAAATCCTCTTACCTATGAAATCATCACACCTGAATTGGTTGGTGTTAAGAGTAATAGCCTTCCGCTTGGAAAATTGTCAGGTCGCCATGCTTTTGTTGAGAAACTAAGAGAATTGGCTCTAGACTTTACAGAAGAGGATATCAAACCACTCTTTGCTAAGTTCAAGGCGTTAGCGGACAAGAAACAAGAAATCACAGATGCAGATATTCGAGCTCTGGTAGCTGGAACCATGGTTGAAAATCCAGAAGGCTTCCACTTTGATGATTTACAACTTCAAACTCATGCAGATAATGACATTGAAGCACTTGTTAGCCTAGCCAATATGGATGGTGAAAAAGTCGAATTTAATGCAACAGGGCAAGGTTCCGTTGAAGCAATCTTTAACGCTATCGATAAGTTCTTCAACCAATCTGTCCGCTTGGTGTCCTATACCATTGACGCGGTGACAGATGGGATCGATGCCCAGGCTCGGGTTTTGGTTACTGTTGAAAATAGAGATACAGAAACCATCTTTAACGCAGCAGGACTTGATTTTGATGTATTGAAGGCTTCGGCTATTGCCTATATCAATGCCAATGCCTTTGTTCAAAAAGAGAATGCAGGTGAGATGGGGCGTAGTATTTCCTACCGAGACATGCCTAGTGTGTAAAGGAGAAGGCTATGACAAAGAAAATAGTAGCTCTAGCAGGGGATGGAATCGGTCCGGAAATCATGGAAGCTGGTTTAGAAGTTCTGGAGGCTCTAGCTTCAAAAACTGGCTTTGACTATGAGATAGACAGACGACCCTTCGGAGGTGCAGGTATTGATGCTGCGGGGCATCCCTTACCTGATGAAACCCTCCAGGCATGTAGAGGAGCAGATGCTATCCTCCTAGCGGCTATCGGCAGCCCCCAGTATGATGGCGCTACGGTTCGGCCTGAACAAGGCTTGCTGGCTCTTCGTAAGGAACTCAATCTCTATGCCAATATTCGCCCAGTAAAAATCTTTGATAGTCTTAAGCATTTGTCACCGCTTAAACCAGAACGAATAGCTGGTGTAGACTTTGTCGTGGTGCGTGAGTTGACAGGTGGGATTTACTTTGGGGAACATATCCTTGAAGAGCGAAAAGCGCGTGATATCAACGACTACAGCTATGAAGAAGTAGAGCGGATTATTCGCAAGGCCTTTGAAATTGCAAGAAATCGGAGAAAACTCGTTACTAGTATCGATAAGCAAAATGTTTTGGCAACATCGAAACTCTGGCGGAGAGTAGCTGAGGAAGTCGCGCAGGATTTCTCGGATGTAAGCTTGGAACACCAGTTGGTGGACTCAGCTGCCATGCTCATGATTACCAATCCTGCCAAGTTTGATGTCATTGTGACAGAGAATCTTTTCGGAGATATCTTATCTGATGAATCAAGCGTTCTATCAGGCACTCTTGGTGTTATGCCATCAGCTAGTCATTCTGAAAAGGGGCCAAGTCTTTATGAGCCTATTCATGGTTCAGCGCCTGATATTGCAGGTCAAGGAATTGCCAATCCTATTTCCATGATTTTGTCAGTTGCCATGATGTTGAGAGATAGCTTTGGACGTTGTGAGGATGCAGAGCGTATCGAGCGTGCTGTTGAGGCTAGTTTAGCGGCTGACATTTTAACAAGTGATATTGGAGGACAGGCTTCGACCAAGGAAATGACAGAAGCCATCATTGAAAGATTATGAAGATAAATGAAGGAATCACGCTTGCCCTCTTGATTTGGAATTTGCTGATTTTCTTGATTTATGGCATTGACAAATCCAAGGCAAGGAGAGGTGCTTGGCGCATCCCAGAGAAAGTTTTATTGACTATAGCACTAATCTGTGGTGGATTTGGCGCTTGGCTAGCAGGAATCGCCTTTCACCACAAGACTAGAAAATGGTATTTTAAAACAGTTTGGTTTCTCGGGATGGTAACCACACTAGTAGCCTTATATTTTATTTGGAGGTAATGGATGGCAGGAAAATCGATTTTTGATAAATTATGGGACCGTCATGTCATCACAGGAGAAGAGGGGCAGCCCCAACTCATGTATGTGGATCAACACTATATTCACGAGGTGACCAGTCCCCAAGCCTTTCAAGGATTACGAGATGCGGGGCGCAGATTGAGACGGCCAGACTTGACATTTGGAACTTTTGATCATAATGTTCCAACCGTCAATATCTACGATATTCGAGATGTTATTTCTAAGGCTCAAATTGATAAGCTCGCTGAAAATGTTGAGGAGTTTGGTATTGAACATGCGGCCCATGGTTCTGAAAAGCAGGGAATCGTTCACATGGTAGGTCCAGAAACAGGACGGACCCAACCAGGGAAATTCATCGTCTGTGGAGATAGCCACACAGCTACTCACGGAGCTTTCGGAGCTATCGCCTTTGGGATTGGGACCAGTGAGGTCGAGCATGTCTTTGCCACCCAGACCCTCTGGCAGGTCAAACCCAAGAAAATGCTGGTAGAATTCACTGGTGTTCCTCAAAAAGGAGTTTATTCCAAGGATTTTATCCTCGCCTTGATATCCAAGTATGGTGTTGCCTGCGGTGTTGGCTATGTGGTGGAATATCGTGGGGAAGCGGTTGATGCTCTGACCATGGAAGAGAGAATGACCATCTGCAATATGTCCATCGAGTTTGGCTCTAAGATGGGGATTATGAATCCGGATCAGACCACCTATGATTATCTCAAGGGACGAGAATGTGTTCCAGAAGCTTTCGAGGAGGCGATTGCTGACTGGAAAACCCTTGTCAGTGATGAGGATGCTGTCTATGATAAGGTTATCCAGATGGATGTCTCAGACTTGGCTCCCATGGTGACTTGGGGAACCAATCCTGCTATGGGGGTTGACTTTGACAGTAGCTTCCCAGAAATTAAGGATATGAACGATGAACGAGCTTATCATTACATGAACTTGGAGCCTGGTCAAAAGCCAGCGGATATTGAACTAGGTTATATTTTTATCGGTTCATGTACCAATGCTCGTCTCAGCGATTTACAGCTGGCTGCTCGATTTGTCAAAGGGAAGAAAATTGCTCCTAACTTAACGGCTATTGTAGTCCCAGGTTCCCGTCCTGTGAAACGAGCTGCTGAGAAGTTGGGCTTGGACAAAGTCTTTCTAGATGCTGGTTTTGAGTGGAGAGACCCAGGTTGTTCCATGTGTCTAGGGATGAATCCTGACAAGGTTCCAGATGGTGTCCACTGCGCTTCAACTAGCAACCGCAATTTTGAAGACAGACAAGGCTTTGGTGCTAAGACCCATCTCTGCAGTCCAGCCATGGCAGCTGCGGCGGCTATCGCAGGGCGCTTCGTAGATGTTCGGCAGATGCCAGAGGCACAGTAAGGAGAGGATATGGAGAAATTTACAGTTTATACGGGAACGACCGTTCCTC
>CAUVGG010000050.1:0-5681 GCA_963551305.1 uncultured Streptococcus sp. | reverse complement strand
ATCCGGAAGGTGAAATAATTTTAGAAAAGGAGAGGCAATGAAGAAAAAAGGCAGTATATTTTTAGTTCTGATTCTGCTTATGAACACAATTTTACAAGGAGTGAGTGGTGTTTCTCTTGCTTTCGCACAAGAACAGACCAGCCCGTCTTCTGCTCTAGTAAGTAATCCTGCTGAAACTGCCAAAAAAGAAGGCTCGGAAAGTTCTAGTAGTGAAACTCAGAAAAGCACTGTCAACGTGAGTCAGGAAACCCCTAGTAGTTCTAGTCAAGAAAGTAGCAGCTCAACGAGTCAAACAACTCCAGCTGCGACTACATCAGAAGATGATGACGATGCATTACCACCGGGCCCTCCTCCTACGCCAACGGCAATATCAGGTGCTCCTAAAGTAACAATAACTCCCAACCCTCCGTCAGCCTATCGAACAGGTGAAGCAATTACCTCTTACGTTAACATTGATGGCTCTACGATAGGCTCCTCAACACCGTTAGAGGGGGCTTACCTAGATATTGAGATTCCAACAGCTTTGTATCCAAAAGGAAAGGTGTTAGAGACCAACGCTTATATAGAGGATATTGCCATAGGAGACGCTAAGAGCGGGAATGCAGCTGACCCGGGTCTGGTGAAAAATACAGAACTGATTAAGAAAAACGACAAAACTATTTTTCGTGTTTATTTCAATCCGATCTCTTCAACCGCTCAAATCAGCATGCCCTATGTTTTCAGATTCACTAAGGGTCTAGTTCCAAAAGACTATAAACTGCAACCTAAAGTTACGCTAAAGAATAAGAAAGGGAACATTTTAGCTACGGCAACGGATAAAGAGTATACTCCAACCTATCCAGATATGAACCTAAGGAAGGTGGTTGGTGTTAGCGATCAAGATGGTCAACTTTTCTACGGTGGGACGGCTAAGATTGGGGATTCAACTAGGATTTCTGAAACAGGCGCAGAACCAATAGCATTTAATTTTACTTACACTGTACAGCCAAACTCAGGTCAGCAGCGGATGATGCAAAAAGTTGTCATCAAGGACAAGTTGCCAACTTATATAGATAGTCATGGTCATCAGGTTACCGCTAAATTTGATCCGAGTCTGAATCCGGATTGGACAGATAACGGTGATGGGACAGTCACCTATACAAAGACTTTTTCAGAAAGTGAATTTGATACAGATTTCCGTCATAATATTGATGTCAGCAAGGCTACATTGTACCTGTCTTTCCCAGATGCTCAATACAAAAAGGATAATGGAGACAAACCTGATTTTACAAATCAGGCAGAAATCACAGCAACTCCTTTTAACCCATCATCAAATGAGCAATATACTGCCAGTGACAACATCACTTTTAATCTCATTGCGGACAATTTTGATGGAACAGGGATTCTTGCAAAAAGAACAGAACATGAAACAGTAAACTATGATGTGCTGGGACTTTATGCACAGCGACTAGACTATACAGTTAAGGTAGAAAATAAACTGTCAAAACCACTTAAAGAAATTGTGCTGACTGAAGATGCTAGTAAATTCGACAAAAGGCTTTATTTGACTAGTGTCAGTTCTTTCTTTGAAAGAGGTTCAACAGGGGATGTTCCTATCAGTAATGACAAGATAGAAATCCGTGCCTATAAGAGCGATGGTAATTATGATACTTTTAAGCCAGGACAGCAGATTAATGAAGAAGCACAAAATGAGCTAAATGCCGCTGCCCAAAAGATCCAAAATGGAGAAATGACAGAATCGGAAGCGCCGGCTGTCACTCCAAAATACACTAAAATAACTATCCACTTTATTAACGGATATGAATTACCAGTTGGAAAGTACATTGATGGTTTCGTCTATATGGCTTTCAAAGACCCTTATCATGTTTCCTACTCTCCTGAAAAAAACATTGAAAATGTGGTAAGCCTTGATGCTAAAGTAACGAACTTTAAAAATCAAGATGTTTCAATTAATACATCCGCTAAATGGAGTAAGCAATTCGTACCGTTTCAAGAAAAGATTAAACTTTCAAAAACGACTGACCAAGCAGGTAAAGCAGGTTTAGTAGGAGAATCTTTGACCTTTGCAATAAGTCTAGGGTTGGAAAATCTTTCCAAAGCGCGCTATCTAAAGAATCCAACGCTTGTTGATCTTCTTCCTAAGGGGGTTAGTATTGCATCAGGTGTAGACACAACAAAAGCAGAAGATATGCTTGAAGCAATCGGGCTAGCAAATCTGAGCATGATTGATAAATTTTCAGTCATTGAAAACTATGGTGGTACGGGTCGTACAGCTATAAAGATAAGGCTAAAATCAGGTTTAGTAAAAGACTTAAATAATGGTACGGGTTACAGCTTTAAATTAAAGAATTTTGTCATTAACGATGAAATCATTAAATCAACATCGGAGACAACAACTTTTAACAACAATAATGAACTTTATTTCTACCAAGACAATGGGGAACCGTTCCCAAGTGCTATTCAAGCAGATTCGGGTCAGATTGTGGATGACGACAAAGATATCAACATGAATGGCGAAACGACAGATAAAATCTTAAAAACAACTTCAAAAGTTTTGGGGAATACAGTATCAAGTCGACAAAGTTTCAAATATATCCGTAGTATAGAACCACTGGTTGAAGGTGGAGCTTTGTACTATGGCAGGTCTTTCACCAAAGCTGAGATTGAAACAGATTATAGTGGTGTAACGACTAATTCAGGTCACTTCCAATATGACCTACAAATTCAAAATTATATCAATGAATCTTTGACTAAAGTTGAGTTTTATGATGTTCTTCCCCATGTCGGTGATGGTAGAACGAAGGGAACCGAGAGTACGGCCTTCTCCAATACTTTGACTGGACCGGTCAAGCTGGAAATGGCAGGAAACGACGTAACAAATCAGTTTGATATTTATTACCGGACAGATAAATATCCGAGCATGAACGCCGCTACGGAGATGAATAGTCCAAATTGGACAAATACTCCAACTCACTGGGAGGATGTCACCGCAATCAAGATTGTTTCTAAAACGGGCACTGTTATTCCTCAAGATAACTTGCTCCATGCTCTTCTTGATATGAAAGTTCCGGCTTATGATAAGGATAATAATATCGGTGGCAAGATTGCTATCAATACTTTCCAAGTGAAGTATAATAACGGACCAAACTTTGGTGAGTCCAATGCAGTTACCAACAGGGTTAACAAGCGGATTACCATTCCGGTTGAGAAGAAGTGGCGTGACACTGAAACAACACATTCTAAAATAACGGCACAGCTCTACGCGACTTGGAAGGAAGACGGTGTTGCAAGAGAAAAGCTTAAAGAAGAAAAAGAGCTCTCTGAAAACAATAACTGGAAAGATACCTTTAGTCCGCTACCAGATGAAGAATCTGCCGCTAAATTATTACAAAAAGAAGCAGCAGAGAAGAAAATCACCGACTTTAAATACGTGGTCAGGGAAAAGGAGATTCCGCCTGAATATGATGTCGATTACAGTGGTGACGCTCAAAATGGCTTTGTCATCACCAACACGAGGTATCCGTCAATCAAGATCCAGAAACTCTGGTATGACAAGGACAGCAATCCGATTGCCAATGACCAGCTACCGAAGAAACTAGAGGTTAAGTTGTACCGGACAACGGACGGGCAAACTCAAAATGGAGAGCTTGTTGAGAAAATTCAGTTGGAACGAACTGCAACAACTCCATATCTATGGGAAGCTACAAAACGCTACCCACCTAAGGATAAGACCACCGGTAAGTACTACACCTACTACATCGAGGAGGTTGTTCCAAAGTATTATTTGGAAATCAGTAATGCCTCTGAAAAGAAAGTTACCTTTACAGATACAAATATCAGTGAAACGGCAACCCTGACGGTGAAAAACAAGGTGAACCCGACTTATCCAAACACAGGTGGCTCAGGTATCCTACCATATATCTTGATGGGAACTTTAACATTAACATTGGCAGTAATTTTACATTATATGCAAAAAAACAGAAAGGCTTTTTAGGAGGCAAAACAATGAAAAACGTAAAACGATATTTCCTCTCGTTCTTAGCAGCTCTTAGTATCGTGCTTTTAGCATTTGGAGCAGTTAAAGCTTTTGCGCAAGACAACGCACCTGGCGAAAACGATACCTACGATGTTGTTTTGACAAAGGTTAAACTGTCAGACTTGACAGGTTGGCCAAAACAAACTGGTGTAAACAATGAAGATTACACTGGTCAAAAATTGAATGTGACAGACTATTTTGGTTCTGGAGCTAAAACATTGGCAAATGTTTGGTTTGATGTCTACAAAGACACTCCAACAGGTACTCATGTAGCTGGAGCAGCAACAGGAGCTGATGGTACTGTTACATTTACTGGTCTCAAAGCAGGTAAATACTATATCGTTGAAAACAAAGCAAAATCAACACTTACTTCAGATGAACAATTGGCTAACTCAGCTGCTGTTCCTGTGGAAATCAATCTTCCAGTCTTTAAGGCTACAGGTGGATGGTACACAACTGGTACTGACGCTGTTCATGTTTATCCCAAAAATACCGTTGACAAACCAAGTATTGACAAAGTAGTTAGCGAAGACGCTAAACACGATACTGCTCTTGTTGGTGAAACAAAGACCTTCAAGGTCACTTCTACAATGCCAGAAGGTATTAAAGACTATAAAGTTTTAAAATTCACCGATAAGTTCTCAGCAGGTTTGACTTACACAGGTAAACTTGTTGTAAAAAAAGGTGACACTGTTGTAGATCCTTCTAACTATTCAACTGATGGTACGTCTGTAGCTGGTACAAAAGCCGCAGCAATCAATGTTGCCTTCAAAGAAGATTACATCAAAACACTATCTCCAAAAGATGTTATCACTATTACTTATGACGCAGTCATCAATGAAGAAGCAGTTATGGGTGTAGCCAACCCCAATGATGTTAAGTTGACTTATGGTACTAACCCAGATTCAACAAAAGAAGTTAAACCTAATGAAAACCCAGAACTCCACACTGGTGGTGCTAAGTTTGAAAAAGTTGACAAAGCGACATCAGCTAAACTTGCAGGGGCTAAGTTTGTTGTTACAAATGCAGAAGGCAAATATTTGAAAGTGACTGATGCAACCGCAACAACTATTGCGAAAAACGAGTGGATTGAAGCTACAGATGCTAAGGCTGCTGTTAATGCAGGTGCGAAAGTCTTCACTTCAGCAGCTGATGGTACTTTTGAAGTTAAGGGGCTTCCTTATGGTAAAAAAGGAGATGACAACGCCACTGGTGAAACTAAGTACAAATTGGTCGAAGTTGAAGCACCAACAGGTTACGCTTTGTTGCAGCAACCAGTTGAGTTCACCATCTCTTCAACAACTTACACAGGTGCAATTAACCAAGTTAACAACAACAAAGTTACTATCCCACAAACGGGTGGTATCGGTTCCGCTCTCGTGATTGCAGCGGGTGTCTTGGTTGTCGGTTTAGGTTTCATTGCGAAACGTCGTTCAGCTAAGTAATAAAATGAAGAAGTAAGGACAATCCTTACCTCTTCACTAGGGTATTTAAAAGAGTTGAATATCCTAGTGAAGAGTGCAAGTGCTATGTTTTAGGAGGATACTATGACAAGAAAAAGTATATTGAGCAGTCTGCTATCCATACTTACGGCCATTGTTATTTTGGTAGCTTTGCGGCCATTTACAACCGTCTCATCTCAGGA
>CAUVGG010000049.1:0-5685 GCA_963551305.1 uncultured Streptococcus sp. | reverse complement strand
GTGTCTAATAAACCGATAAAAGATATGATTGAAACGATTGAGCACTTTGCTCAAACACAGCCAACATATCCTGTCTACAATGTTTTAGGTCAAGAGCATACTTATGGCGATCTGAAGGCTGATTCAGATAGTTTAGCTGCAGCTATCGATCGACTTGACTTGCCTGAGAAATCTCCAGTCGTCGTTTTTGGTGGTCAGGAATATGAGATGTTGGCTACCTTTGTAGCGCTGACTAAGTCGGGTCATGCCTATATTCCAATTGACAGCCATTCGGCCTTGGAACGAGTTTCTGCTATCGTAGAAGTTGCAGAGCCAAGTTTGATTATTGCCATCTCAGATTTTCCATTAGAGCAAACTAGCACACCAATGCTGAATTTAGAGCAAGTCCATGAAGCCTTTGCTCAAGGGACTAGCTATGAGATGACGCATCCAGTCAAAGGAGATGATAATTACTACATCATCTTTACTTCTGGTACGACCGGTAAGCCTAAGGGGGTGCAGATTTCCCATGACAATCTCCTCAGCTTTACCAACTGGATGATTACAGACAAGGAATTTGCGACGCCAAGTCGCCCGCAAATGCTGGCTCAGCCCCCTTATTCTTTTGATCTATCTGTCATGTACTGGGCACCGACCTTGGCACTTGGTGGCACGCTTTTCGCTCTTCCATCTGCCATTACTCAGAACTTCAAAAAACTCTTTGCGACGATTTTTTCCTTGCCCATTGCTATCTGGACCTCAACGCCGTCCTTTGCAGATATGGCCATGTTATCAGAGGACTTTAACAGTGAGAAAATGCCAGGAATCACGCATTTCTACTTTGATGGTGAAGAATTGACGGTCAAAACAGCTCAAAAACTGCGCGAGCGATTCCCAAATGCTCGTATTATCAATGCCTACGGTCCAACAGAAGCGACAGTAGCTTTGTCAGCAGTTGCCGTCACTGATGAGATGTTGGCGACTCTCAAACGCCTGCCAATCGGCTATACCAAGGCTGATTCTCCAACCTTTATCATTGATGAGGAAGGTAAGAAAGTTCCAAATGGTGAACAGGGAGAAATCATCGTCTCAGGACCCGCTGTTTCAAAAGGCTATATGAATAATCCTGAAAAAACGGCAGAAGCTTTCTTTGAATTCGAAGGTCTTCCAGCCTACCACACAGGGGATGTAGGAACCATGACAGATGAGGGCTTGCTTCTCTATGGTGGACGCATGGATTTCCAGATTAAGTTTAATGGTTATCGCATTGAGCTTGAAGATGTCTCTCAAAACCTCAACAAGTCTCGCTATATCGAGTCGGCTGTTGCTGTCCCACGCTATAACAAAGACCATAAAGTACAAAATCTACTGGCCTATGTCATCCTAAAGGACGGCGTTCGTGAACAGTTTGAACGTGATATCGATATTACCAAGGCTATCAAAGAAGACCTAGCAGATATCATGATGTCTTATATGATGCCGTCTAAGTTTCTCTATCGAGATAGTTTGCCGCTAACGCCTAATGGTAAAATTGATATCAAGGGCTTGATTAACGAGGTAAACAGTAGATGATGGAGCTTTATAAACAGCTACCTCATTTGGAACCTTATGGTGATCTTCAGTACTTTTTATACGTAATTGCTGCGACTTTACCTATCTTTATTGGTCTTTTTTTCAAGAAACGTTTTGCCTTGTACGAGGTGCTTGTTAGTCTCTTCTTTATCGTCACCATGTTGGTAGGTGGAAAGACGAATCAAATAAGCGCTCTTATCCTTTATGTTATCTGGCAAGTACTTCTTGTATCTTTTTACAAAAGGTACAGGAAACAACGGGATAGTAAATGGATATTTTACCTAGTTAGCTTTTTATCTCTATTGCCTATCGTCTTTGTGAAAGTATCTCCTGCTATTCATGGACCTCAATCTTTGTTTGGATTTTTAGGGATTTCTTACTTAACCTTTCGTGCTGTTGGGGTTATCGTTGAGTTAAGAGACGGTGTCATTAAGGATTTAACGATTTGGCAATTCTTACGTTTTCTTCTCTTTATGCCGACTTTCTCGAGTGGTCCCATTGATCGTTTTAAACGCTTCAATGAAAATTATGAGACCATTCCTGAACGGGATGAGTTGATGAACATGCTAGAAGAGGCTGTCAAGTATATCATGCTTGGCTTCCTTTACAAGTTTATCTTGGCCCATGTTTTGGGAGAGATATTACTGCCTCCGCTGAAAAATTTGGCCTTACAGACAGGCGGTTTCTTTAATCATTATGCTCTGGCGGTGATGTATACTTTTGGTCTAGACTTGTTCTTTGACTTTGCGGGCTACTCTATGTTTGCCTTAGCCATCTCCAATTTGATGGGGATTCATAGTCCCATCAACTTTAACAAGCCTTTTTTGTCAAGGGATTTAAAGGAGTTTTGGAATCGTTGGCACATGAGTCTGTCTTTCTGGTTCCGTGACTTTGTCTTTATGCGGATGGTCATGGTGTTGACCAGAAAGAAGGTCTTTAAAAATCGCAATGTCACTTCAAGTGTAGCCTACATTCTCAATATGCTGATTATGGGATTTTGGCATGGTGTGACCTGGTACTACATCGCCTATGGACTTTTCCATGGGATTGGGCTAGTCATCAATGATGCATGGGTTCGTAAGAAAAAAGCGCTCAATAAAGAACGGAAAAAAGCTGGAAAGGGTTCCTTACCTGAGAATCGCTGGATTCAGTTGCTTGGCATGGTTGTCACCTTCCATGTCGTGATGGTTTCATTCTTAATCTTTTCTGGATTTTTGAATGATTTATGGTTTAAAAAATAAAAGGATATGAAAAATGGATATCAAATCAGAAGTTATTGAAATTATTGATGAGTTGTTTATGGAAGATGTTTCTGACATGATGGATGAAGATCTTTTTGATGCTGGTGTCTTGGATAGCATGGGAACGGTTGAATTGATTGTTGAGATTGAAAACCGTTTTGACATTCGTGTTCCAGTGACGGAGTTCGGTCGTGATGACTGGAATACGGCTAATAAAATCGTAGAAGGTATTACGGAGTTGCAGAATGCTTAAACGCTTGTGGCTGATCTTTGGGCCTATCTTCATTGCTGGATTTTTGGTTCTTCTACTCATCTTTTTTTATCCAAGTACAACAAGCCATAATCTGACGGAGGAGAAATACTCCGCAGCTTCTATTAGTACAGAGAGCTTTAAGGAGAGAAGCCAAAAAGTAAGGGCTCTTACGGATCCAAATATGCGTTTTATTCCTTTTCTAGGGTCCAGTGAATGGATTCGATTTGATAGTGTCCATCCAGCTGTTTTAGCAGAGAAATACCATCGTCCCTATCGTCCTTACTTTTTAGGTCAAGCAGGAGCAGCCTCTCTAAATCAATATTTTGGTCTACAGCAAATTTTGCCAGAAATAGAGAATAAGCAGGCGGTATTTGTGATTTCGCCTCAGTGGTTTACGGAGACAGATTATGAACCCGCAGCGTTTCAGAGATTTTTTAACAGTGACCAATTGACAGCTTTTTTGGGAAATCAATCTGGTGACATTGCTGCAAAGCATGCGGCTATTCGATTGTTAAAGCAGAATCCTAATGTTGCATTAAAAGGCATTGTTCAAAAACTGTCAAAGGGTGAAGAATTATCAGAGGTTGATCAAGTTGCTATTGATATTTTTGCGCGATTCAATGAAAAGCAATCCGCTCTCTTTGGACAATTCTCCATTCGAGGAAAACTCAAGTACAAGGAACACGTGGAGAACTATTTAAAAGATCTTCCAGATCAATTTTCTTATGATGAGTTAGAAAAAATTGTTCGTAAGGACGCAGAGGCAAATACGACCAATAACGATATGGGGATGGAAAATCATTTCTATACGAGAGAGGTTAAAAAGGATTTAAAAAAATGGGAAGGGTATCAAAAAAATTACAACTTCCTCAAGTCCTCTGAATACAATGATTTGCAGCTGGTCCTCAATCAATTTGCTAAGTCGAATGTCAATGTGCTCTTTGTCATTCAGCCGGTTAACAAGAAGTGGATGGAGTACACAGGGCTCAGCGAAGAGATGTACCAGCATGCAGTGGAGAAAATTCGTTACCAATTAGAAAGTCAGGGTTTTACCAATATTGCTGATTTTTCAAAAAATGGAGGGGATCCATATTTTGTTAAGGATACCATTCATCTAGGATGGTTGGGTTGGCTGGCTTTTGATAAGGTTGTCAATCCTTTCTTGACGGATCCGAAACCAGCTCCAGACTACAAGATGAATGACCGCTTCTTTAGCAAGGACTGGGCGACCTATGATGGGAAGATCAAAGATTTCCAATAAAATGAGCTAAAAGTTTGGGATTTGAACCCAAGCTTTTTTGTTTAAATGGCGAATGTTTTAGATGAAAATAAGTCAAAGGTTTCAAATTTTCTAGAAATATCGTATAATATAAAGGAAAAAAGAAAAGAAAAGGATTTCAAAATGAATAAACGTTCTTTGTTACCTGTCTTGTCGACAGCTCTATTAGCCCCAGCCTTTTTAGCTGGACAAGTCTATGCTGAAGAAGCAACAACTCCTGCAGAAAGTTCAGCTGTTGTAGCAACTCCCGCCACGTCGGAGACTCCTGCTCCTGTGTCGACCCCTTCAGCGCCAGCAACTCCAACAAATGAGGTAGAGACTCCAGCAAACGTTGCACCTACAGAAGCTCCGTCAGCTCCTGTTGAATCTACTAAAAGCGAAGAAAAGGACACCGTTATCTTACACACCAATGATGTCCATGGTCGTATTGTAGAGGAAAAGGGAGTAATTGGAGATGCCAAGTTAGCGACTGTCATTGAGCAGGAGCGTGCGAAATCAAATCAAAATACTCTAGTTGTTGATGCGGGAGACGCTTTCCAAGGTTTACCGATTTCCAACTCTACGAAGGGTGAAGCGCGCGCTGAAATTCTCAATCAGATGCAGTATGATGCCATGGCAGTAGGAAACCATGAGTTTGACTTTGGTTTAGACGAAGCTAAGAAATACAAGGAAATCTTGAAATTCCCATTACTTAGTTCAAATACCTACGTCAATGGAGCTCGTCTTTTTGAAGCTTCTACAATCGTTGATAAAGATAAGACTGTGGAAGGTGATGAGTTTGTTGTAATCGGTGTGACAACACCTGAAACAGCTACCAAAACTCACCCTAAAAATGTCAAAGGGGTAACTTTTACAGATCCAATCTCTGAAGTCAATAAGGTTATCGAAGAAGTTCAAGCCAAGGCTCGTGCAGAAGGTAAGGACTACAAACACTATGTTGTGCTGGCTCACTTGGGTGTGGATACCACAACCCCAGTCGAATGGCGTGGTTCAACTTTGGCAGAAGCCTTGTCTAAAAATCCTCGTTTGAAAGGGAAACGCGTAACAGTAATCGACGGTCACTCTCATACAGTAGAATCAACGACTTATGGAGACAATGTTACCTATAACCAGACAGGAAGCTACCTTCATAATGTAGGGAAAATCACCTACAAATCACGTCAGCTTTTGGGCAATCCAACTCAGATTCCGGCTGCTGATGCTAAAAAATTACCAGCTAATCCAACAGTTGAAAAACTAGTCAAAGATATTAAACAAAAATACGATGCTAAAAATGCTGTTGAAGTCGTTTCAAACAGCCCTGTAGAACTCAATGGAGATCGTGAAAACGTTCGGGTTCGTGAAACCAACCTCGGAAACGT
>CAUVGG010000048.1:0-5706 GCA_963551305.1 uncultured Streptococcus sp. | reverse complement strand
AAGTTCGAATCTAAAAAACTTCCTAAGTATGAAAATGGTAAAGAAATCAAGTACAAAGTCAAAGAAGTGGTTGTGAAAGGATATACTTCAACAATCACAACAGAAAAAGAAGGTAAGTACACCATTACCAATGAATATACACCAGAAAAAATTGTTGTAAGTGGACAAAAGATTTGGATTGATAATAACGACCAAGATCGAATCCGTCCAGCATCTATCACTGTCGCTCTTCTTGCGGATGGTAAAGAAACTGGCAAGACAGCAACCGCAACAGTTGAAACAGGTTGGAAGTATGAATTCACTGAACTGGATCGTTACCAAAATGGTAAACCAATTGAGTACACGGTCAAAGAAGTTGGTGTTCCTACAGGCTACATAGCTACTGAAACTGGTATGAATGTGACCAACACCCACACACCAGAGAAAACATCTGTAAAAGGTAAGAAGATCTGGGATGATGCCAACAACCAAGATCGTATCCGTCCAGCATCTATCACAGTGAAGCTAATTGCGAATGGTAAAGAAACTGGCCAAGAAGCTACAGCCACAGCGGAAACAGGTTGGAAGTATGAATTTACTAATCTGGACCGTTACCAAAATGGTAAGCCAATCGAGTACACAGTCAAAGAAGTTGGTGTTCCTACAGGTTACACAGCTACTGAAACTGGTATGAATGTGACCAACACCCATACGCCAGAAAAAGCGTCTGTAAAAGGTAAGAAGATCTGGAAAGGTGATGAAAACCATAAAGACGCTCGTCCAGCATCTATTACAGTTAAACTATTTGCCAATGGTAAAGATACTGGTAAAACTGCAATAGCTTCAGAAGCAAGTGGTTGGACTTATGAGTTTACAGACCTTGATCGTTACAAAGACGGTCAAGAAATCAAGTACTCTGTAGTAGAAGTTCCGGTTAAAGGTTACACATCTAAAGTAGAAGGCTTCAATATCACAAATACATACATTCCAGAAAAACCAACACCAGGTGAACCAAATGAACCAGGAAAACCAGGACAAAAACCTCAACTTCCTAACACTGGTGAAAAAGCATCTAATGTAGCAGTAGTTGCAGGACTTGCTTTGATGGCAGTGACTGGTGGATTGTACTTTGTAAGCCGTAAAAATAAATAATCTAGCGTGAGAAAGATAGTTTCCATTTATTTTTCTTAGGTTTAATCTGTGATAAAAAGGCCAGAGGATTCCTCTGGTCTTTTTTAGATATAGGAGTAAAAGAAAGACCCAGCATTTAATACTGGGTTGGTAATTATTTTACCATCATCAATTCGACAATCATTGCTATGTAGATGATTAAGGTAAGGAGAAAACCGGCTCTCCAGAAGAATTTGATGAATTTAGGGTAATAAAAACTTCGTTTTTTGACAAGGAAAAAGACTACAAGGAGGATTGCTAGGAGAGAAAGAGCAACACCGAGTCGCGGTAGAAAGTTGTGGGTAAAAGCTTTAGCAGTAATCAGATAGTACTCGAATACCAAAAGTGGAAAAGCGAGATCCGCGAAATTAAATCCTATTTTCCTAAGTCCGAAAAGCTTGGTGACAATAAAGCAAACCACCAAGGTTAATATCAATAATAAAATAGATGCTATTTTCATTAAAATCATACCCATATTGTATCATAAAAAAACGCTAAAGGAAATGAGAAACAAGGGAATTTGTAGGAAAGTCAGGCTTTTGAGATTGTAGGTGTTTTTTGTTATAATGAAAGTTATGAAATCTTATAATACCTTGAATGATTATTATCGAAAACTTTTTGGAGAAAAGACTTTCAAAGTTCCTATTGATGCGGGATTTGACTGTCCTAATCGGGATGGAACTGTGGCTCATGGGGGCTGTACTTTTTGTACAGTTTCAGGTTCGGGAGATGCTATCGTGGCACCGGATGCTCCTATCCGCGAGCAATTTTATAAGGAAATTGACTTTATGCATCGCAAATGGCCAGATGTTAAAAAGTATCTGGTTTATTTTCAAAACTTTACCAACACTCATGAAAAGGTGGAAGTGATTCGGGAACGCTATGAGCAGGCTATCAACGAGCCAGGTGTAGTAGGAATCAATATTGGAACGCGGCCAGACTGTCTGCCAGACGAAACCATCGAATATTTGGCTGAGTTATCGGAACGCATGCATGTGACGGTAGAATTGGGCTTGCAGACCACCTTTGAAGCAACATCTGACTTGATTAACCGTGCCCATTCTTATGAATTGTATGTTGAAACAGTAAAACGCTTGAGGAAATATCCCAAGATTGAGATTGTTTCCCATTTGATCAATGGTTTGCCCGGTGAGACTCATGAGATGATGATCGAAAATGTCCGCCGCTGCGTAACGGATAACGATATTCAAGGGATTAAACTGCACTTGCTTCACCTCATGACAAATACTCGTATGCAGCGAGATTACCACGAAGGACGCTTGCAACTGATGAGTCAGGACGAGTATGTCAAGGTCATTTGTGACCAACTGGAAATCATTCCCAAGCATATCGTCATCCATCGGATTACAGGAGATGCACCTAGAGATATGCTGATTGGTCCCATGTGGAGCCTCAAAAAATGGGAAGTGCTAAATGCTATTGAAACTGAGATGCGCCGTCGTGGAAGTGTGCAAGGATGCAAGGCTGTAAAACAGGAGTTTAAAAATGAAAAGACCACTTGAGATGGCGCATGATTTTTTGGCGGAAGTTGTGACAAAAGAGGATATTGTAGTGGATGCGACCATGGGCAATGGTCATGATACCCTTTTTCTAGCCAAGTTAGCCAAGCGAGTCTATGCCTTTGATATCCAGGAGCAGGCTTTGGAGAAGACGCAAGAGCGTTTGGATCAGGCTGGAATGACAAATGCCCAGTTAATCTTGCAAGGTCATGAGACACTAGACCAGTTTGTGACAGAAGCTAAGGCAGGGATTTTTAATCTGGGTTATCTGCCTTCTGCTGACAAATCCGTCATCACTCAACCTCAGACTACTATCGAAGCCTTAGAAAAGCTGTGCCATTTGCTTGTCAAAGGGGGACGGATTGCTATCATGATCTACTATGGCCATGAAGGAGGAGATACCGAGAGGGACGCTGTATTGGAGTTTGTTAGCCAGTTGAACCAACAAGAGTATACAGCTGCCATTTATCGGACTCTCAACCAAGTTAACAATCCACCGTTTTTAGTTATGATTGAAAAATTAGAAAGGTATAGACATGGATAAACAATACCTTCGTGAGAAGCTTGAAGCAATGCGCCAAAATTTTGTCGAGTCAACGCATCACGAGCGAGCAGTCGGAGTGCTCGACGAAGCACATATGAGCAAGAAAATGCTTAAAATCAAGAAAAAATTAGTTGCTCTTGAAATGGAACGATGCCAGAAAAAAATTGAGCACAAAGACTGTTCCAAGATTGATCAGAAAATCCAAGAGCAAAAGGAGATTTTTGAATCTTGTTGTAAAAAAGATTAAGGAGGAATTGTGTGGAATTACTCATTTACTTGATTCTATTTTTATTTGTCTTAATCATTTCAACCACGACCAATAAACTTCTCCCTTTTTTGCCCCTTCCTCTTGTGCAAATCCTTTTGGGGATTGGGATTGGCTTATTTGTTCCCGATGCGGACTTTCATCTCAATACAGAGCTGTTTCTGGCCATGGTTATTGGTCCCTTACTTTTCCGGGAGGCAGAAGAAGCGGATATTACGTCCATTTTGAAGCACTGGCGGATTGTCGTCTTTCTGATTTTTCCTGTGATTTTTATCTCGACCTTAAGCTTAGGGGGCATGGCTCACTTCCTTTGGATGACTCTTCCGTTGGCTGCCTGTTTAGCAGTTGGAGCGGCACTTGGCCCAACAGATTTGGTTGCCTTTGCGTCTCTTTCTGAACGTTTTCGTTTTCCTAAACGGGTTTCCAATATCCTAAAAGGGGAAGGGCTCTTAAATGACGCTTCTGGTTTGGTTGCCTTTCAGATGGCTCTTGCTGCTTGGACAACAGGAACTTTTTCTCTCAGCCAAGCAGGAACTTCCCTAACCATTTCTATCCTTGGTGGTTTTGTAGTCGGTTTTGTGACAGCTATGGTTAATCGTTTCTTGCATACATTTTTACTGAGTGTGCGAGCAATAGATATAGCCAGTGAACTCTTGCTAGAGCTAAGTTTGCCACTCATGACCTTTTTCATCGCAGAAGAGTTTCATGTTTCAGGGATTATTGCAGTAGTGGTTGCAGGTATTTTGAAGGCCAGTCGCTTTAAGAAGATTACGCTCCTTGAGGCTCAAGTTGACACCGTGACGGAGACCGTCTGGCATACCGTGACCTTTATGCTAAATGGATCAGTCTTTGTTCTCTTGGGAATGGAGTTAGAATTGATAGTGGAGCCGATTTTGTCTAATTCTCTCTACAATCCCCTTCTTTTGCTGATTTCAGTTGTCGTTCTGACCTTCTTGCTTTTTGCGATCCGCTTTGTCATGATTGCTGGTTTTTACTTTGTGAGAACGCGTCGACTTAAGAAAAAAATTCATAAGTACATGAAAGATATGCTTCTTTTGACCTTCTCTGGTGTCAAAGGGACAGTATCTATCGCGACCATTCTCCTCATACCAAGTCATTTGGAGCAGGAATATCCTCTGTTACTCTTCCTTGTAGCAGGCGTTACACTATTGAGCTTTTTAACGGGTTTACTGGTTCTCCCTCATTTATCTGAGGAACAAGAGGAAAGCAAGGATCATTTGATGCATATTGCGATTCTGAATGATGTAGCTGCAGAATTAGAAAAAGAGCTGGACCATCACAAGAACAAACTTCCTCTTTATGCAGCTATTGATAACTATCATGGTCGGGTTGAAAACCTCATCCTTAGTCTGGAAAATAAGAGAGTCCAAGAGGACTGGGAGTCCCTCAAACTTCTTATCTTGAGTATTGAGAGTGATGGTTTGGAGCAAGCCTACGAAGAAAATAGAATCAGTGAGCGTGGCTATCGAGTTTACCAACGTTACCTAAAAAACATGGAGCAGAGTATCAATCGGAATTTCGCTTCTAGAGTTACTTATTATTTCCTAGTTTCCTTACGGATACTGCGCTTTCTACTCCATGAAATGTTTACCTTTGGCAAAACTTTCCGTAGTTGGATGAATGAAGAATCTCGTAAACTACTAGCAGTTGACTATGATCAGATTTCAGAGTTGTATTTGGAAAATACAGAGTTGATTATCGAAAGTTTGGAAAACCTCAAAGGGGTTTACAAGAGTTCTCTAATTAGTTTTATGCAAGAGTCTCGTCTACGCGAGACGGCCATTATCGGAAGTGGTGCTTTTGTTGAACGGGTTATCAATCGCATCAAGCCAAACAATATCGATGAAATGCTACGAGGCTACTATCTCGAACGTAAGGCAATCTTTGAATACGAAGAAGCTAAACTGATAACAGCCAAGTATGCCAAAAAATTTCGCCAAAATGTTAATAATTTAGAGAATTATTCTCTGAAAGAGGCTGCAAATACCCTGCCTTATGATATGCTAGATTTAATCAGAAGAACTTAGATGATGAAGAAAATGACGGAGGATGGAACATGAAAAAGTGGTGGAAAGAGCTGATGGACAGGCCCTTATTGAAAGCTTTTTTGCATTATTATCAAGCATCTGATAGTGAGTTGACCAGTGTTGCGGTTGCCTACTATTGGTTGATTTCAATCTTTCCTTTGCTAATGATAATGGTCAATA
>CAUVGG010000047.1:0-6046 GCA_963551305.1 uncultured Streptococcus sp. | reverse complement strand
CCAAGGGCTACTATGATTATTACATGGAGACTGAGGACCAAGGGGACTTATCAGGGGAAACCTTTGACAATCTCTTTGTTTCGATTTTGGCTAAGGAAAAATGGGACTTGATTCTCTTTGTGCAGCCTG
This sequence comes from uncultured Streptococcus sp., assembly GCA_963551305.1. Lineage (GTDB taxonomy): Bacteria > Bacillota > Bacilli > Lactobacillales > Streptococcaceae > Streptococcus. The sequence goes on along the minus strand of CAUVGG010000047.1, from coordinate 5,917 downwards.
TTGGTTCTTATGTCAATGACGGATTTAGAGATATGACCATGGCGAAAGACCATATTCGCTACAGTTTTTCCCAGCATTTGGATCAGATGAGAGAGCGATATTTAACCAATATTCCTTTAGTTTATCTAGCGGAGGATTACCTAGGCAATTATGAAGCAGCAAAAGTGGCTATCGATGCCATTTACCAAGCAGATTAGGAGAAAATTATGAAAAAACTAACTGAAAAAATCACACAATTTATCGAAAACTTTAAAAATGTCCATGCCGAAGCCCGCAAGATTGGTTTTGCAGGGATCATGCGCCTGCTCTGGAAAGATCTCTTTGTCGGCCGTAGCCTTGTCCAGTGGTTGTATCTCATCGCCTTGTCGAGTGTCCCCTTGATCTTGGAATTCACTCAAAATACGGAAAGTTATGACTGGCTGAGCTTGTTTGCATCTTGGACTGGGATTGTCTGTGTTATCTTGGTAGCAGAAGGTCGTGCAAGCAATTATCTCTTTGGAGCCATTAACTCAGCTATCTATTTGATTTTGGCAATGAATGCGACTTTTTATGGCGAAGTCTTGACGACTGTTTACTTCTTTGTCATGCAGCCGATTGGTCTCTATGCTTGGTTGTCCAATCGTATCAATGACCAAGGAAAACCAGAAGAATCCCACTTTGAAGCTAAGAAATTATCTGTTCTTGACTGGCTCAAGTACTTGGCCTTGACTGCCATTATCTGGATTGGTATGGGCTTGGCTTACCAAAGTATCCATAGTGCTCGCCCTTTCCGTGATAGTGTTACCGATGCGACCAATGGTGTTGGTCAGCTCTTGATGACACGTCTCTACCGTGAGCAATGGATTTTCTGGATTGCAACCAATCTCTTTAGTATCTACCTCTGGTGGGGTGAAAATATCCACATCCAAGGGATGTACTGGGTTTACACACTGAACAGTCTAGTGGGATGGTACCAATGGACCAAGGCAGTTCGAAAGGAGGCATAAGATGGCAGACATAAAGATTCCAGAAGGAATGACGGAAAAAGAATATTATGAAATCCATGCCAGTCAGGAGGAGTTTTTAGACTGGTACTACAGGCAGGAACTCCCTCAATATGAAAAACCAAGTGTGACAGTAGATATGGTGGCTTACTGCTTTGTCGAAGGAAAGATCAAGCTCTTACTGATCCGTCGCAAGGCCCACCCTTATCAAAACTGTTTGGCTCTGGTTGGAGGCTTTATGGACAAGGGAGAAGATGCTGCACATGCCTGTCAGCGCGAAGTGAGAGAAGAAGTCAATCTCGATCTACCTTTGGAAAAAATCGAGCAATTGATAACCGTATCGACCCCCGGTCGTGATCCACGGGGCTGGACGGTGACCATTGCCCACTTGGTGTACCTACCTAGTCGTGCCCTAGACCTCGTTCAGGCAGGTGACGATGCCAAGGATGTCGTTTTCGTAGATGTCGATTTTCAGACAGGCAAATGTTTCCTAGAGGGAGTGGAGCTGGACGAGCAAGCCTTCGCCTTTGACCATTATGCCATTATCCAAGAATCCATCAAACGAATTCAAGGCCGTCTCGACTGGAATCCGACCTTCCTTTATCTGCTGGAGGAAGAGTTTACTGTCTATGAAGGAACCGAACTGGTCAATCTCATCAACCCAGGTCGGCCCATCGTCAGCAATAACTTTCTCGTAAAATACGGCGAATATGTAGAAGAGGTTGGGCTCAAACGAGTGCCTAAAAAGAAACCAAGAAAAACCTATCGATTGAAATAAAAGTGAGGTCGGGACAAAGTTCCCGCCCTCTTTATTTATTATCATTTTTTATGAATGGCTATCTTTCTTAGAATTACACAAGAGCGATGCAAAAAATAGGACTCTAATATAAAAAATTTTCTATTTTTTCGTTTCGATTACGAATTGAAATAGTGGAGGGAACAATTTTTAAAATAGTTTATCTAAATAATTGACAGATTCAAGGTCCAATGTTACAATTATATTACAAAAAGATTTCTTAATATTTCAAAAATGTTACAAAGGAGTAGAAAAATGAAAAAGAAAACCTATATCAAATTGATGGCAGCGACTGTATTGGCTTCTACCTTGCTACTGGGAGCTTGTGGAAATAAAAACGAAACCACTCAAACCAGTAGCTCTGCAAAGACAAGTCAATCATCAAGCTCTAAAGCAGCTTCTTCTAGCAAAGAAAGCAAGACTCAAAAATCTTCAAGCTCAGCTTCATCTGAAAAGGCTCAGGCATCTTCTGGTCAGTCTTCTACAACAGCAGATCAGTCACAAGCGAAACCAGCGCCTGAATCAAGACAAGAACAAGCAGCTCCTAGTCAACAAGCTCCAGCTCAGGCTCCATCAACTCAGCAAGGTTCTCAAGCCCAGTCTAACCAGTCAGGCTATGATCCAACAACTGACCGCAAACTTCAAGACAAGCAAGCAGAACACAACAAACGCTACAAGGGTGTTTTAACCATGGTCGATGGTGATTTCTCAGCAGCTGCAGGCAACTGGAAGGGAGCGAATGGCGAAACTATTACGGTTTCATCAGGGGGCCAATTTACAGTAGAAACTGCAGATGGAAAGAAAGAAAACTATTCTATCAGAGGCTACTCTTACACCCTTGATGATGGCAAGTATAATGCTAAAATCGGAGGAGGAAAAATCATCCAAATTACAACAGGTGCGGATGGTAAAGTTTCAAGCGTTGCCTTGATTCAATAATAAAATTTTGTGTTTTAACTCTTACTAGAAATCGTTCTGTAAAAGAGTGAATCAACTGTTTTTCACTTAGTTTCTCCAAGAGAAAGTGGTATAATAAAAAAATCAAAGGAAAACGAGTGATAATACATGGCGGATAAATTAATCTTACCTCAAAACACACGATTGATGGGAGTATTTCTTGGGTTTGTAGGTGGTTCTTTGGATGTGTTTTGCCATATTCAATACCATAGTTTGGTAGCGACACAGACAGGGAATATTCTCCTACTTATATCTGATTGGCGCTACTCAAATGTTATCAATACGATGTTGCGATTCTGCTCCATTATTTTCTTTTCTCTAGGATTTCTGTTTGCATTGCACATGAAAGAATACCGCAAAACGGCCTACTGGCGGGTTAAGATGTTGCTCCCCTTATTTATCGGGACCCTTATCTTGCCTTTCTTTTCACGATTTCCTCTATTAGAAGTTCCTTTCATTGCTTTTGGAACAGGAATGATGATGCTAACATTTACGGGCAGTTTGATTGAAGATCATCCCTATGTCATTTTTATGACATCTGGAAATTACCGAAAGATGTTGACCGCTTTGTATCGCATTGCTAGAAGAGAAGGAAATATCCAAGAATATCGTCGTCAGGCCTTAAATTATGGGATTGTTGTGGGAAGTTTCATAGTGGGGGCAATCAGCTTGGCTGTATTGATGCATTTTCTTCATGAATGGTCTGTTTGGATTATCAGCCTCAATTTGTTTTTGATTATGTCCTACTATATAGCTAGAGTGAAGCAATTAGATTTACAAGATGAAAATATATAAAAAGGCAAGGCTCGTTTTTGAGCTTTGCCTTTTTGTGAGTTGTAGATGTGAGACTATGCTTTGTCTAGTTGCAAGAGGGCTTCAATCTCTGCTAGGGTGCTAGCTTGGGAAATAGCTCCACGAAGTTTGGCAGCGCCAGATGTTCCCCGGAGGTAGTGAGGAGCGAGGCCGCGGAATTCACGGACTGCAATTTTTTCTCCTTTGAGGCTAATCAAGCGTTTTAAGTGTTCGTAGGCGATTTTCATCTTATCTTCAAAGGTCAAATCAGGAAGGATTTCTCCTGTTTCAAAGTAATGATTGATTTGATTGAAGAGGTAGGGATTTCCCATGGCTGCTCGGCCAATCATAACTGCGTCAGCACCAACTTCTTCGACACGCTGTTTAGCGTCTTGAACCGTACGAATGTCACCGTTGGCGATAAATGGAATCTTGGTCAGGGCTTGGGCTACATCGTGCAAGGTCTCAAGGTCCGCATGACCAGTATACATTTGCTCACGGGTACGACCGTGCATGGCAAGGGCAGAGACACCAGCAGCCTCAGCGGCGAGAGCATTTTCCACGGCTAGGGATGGATCAGACCAGCCGGTGCGCATTTTGACAGTAAGTGGGATATCAAGGACAGACTGGACTTTGTTGATGATAGAGTAGATTTTGTCTGGATCCTTGAGCCACATAGCGCCAGCTTCGTTCTTCACGATTTTGTTAACTGGGCAGCCCATGTTGATATCGACGATATCGGTCTTGGTGTTTTCTTGGATGAATTCTGCTGCGCGTGCGAGGCTGTCTTCATCGCTACCAAAAAGTTGGATAGAGACAGGGTTTTCGCCTTCATCGATATGAAGCATGTGCAGGGTTTTTTCGTTGTTGTATTGGATTCCCTTGTCAGAGACCATTTCCATCACAACGAGTCCAGCTCCAAGCTCTTTTGCGATGGTACGAAAGGCTGAGTTGGTGACACCAGCCATGGGCGCTAAAACAGTACGATTGGGAATCTCAACATTGCCAATCATAAAAGGTGTATTAAGATTTGTCACGAATGAGTTCCTCCAGGTCGTTTTCATCAAAATTATAAGTTGTTTGGCAGAATTGACAAGTGATCTCTGCCCCATGGTCTTCCTCTTTCATTTCCTGTAAGTCTGAGTTCGGAAGGCTGGCAAGAGCGTTCATAAAGCGATCTTTGCTGCAGTCGCATTGAAAACGGATTTCTTCTTCAGATAGGCGTTTGTAGGATTCGTCGCCGTAGATAGCTTTGAGGAGTGATTCGATATGGTCGTCGCTTTCCAGAAGTGTCGAAATAGCTGGCATTTCTTGGATGCGTTTTTCAAAACGGGCAATCTCTTCTTCCTTGGCTCCTGGCAAGACTTGGAGAAGAAAACCACCGGCAACCTTGACCTTGTCGTCTTTGTCTAAAAGAACATTGAGGCCGACGGCTGAAGGAGTTTGTTGGCTTTCTGTCAGGTAATAGGCCAAGTCTTCACCGATCTCCCCAGAGATGAGAGGAGTCATGGAGTTGTAGGGATTTCCAGTACCATAGTCTGTGATAACGAGAAATTGACCATTTCCGACAAAAGGTCCAACAAGGACTTCACCAGTTGCAGTCTTTTTGATGTCAACACCTGGATTTTGCACATAGCCTTTGACGTTGCCCTTGGTATCTGCGACAGTGATAATCGCGCCTAGTGAGCTGGTCCCAAGAACTTTAACAGTTAGCTTGGTATTTCCTTTTTCATTGGCTGCGAGAATTTGGCTAGCGATAAGGGTACGACCAAGTGCGACAGTTGAACTGGCTTGAGTTTGATGTTTTTCTTGAGCAGTGCGGACGGTTTCCGTGCTATCAAGGACAAAAGCACGAAAGGCTCCGCTTTCTGATATAGTTTTAATAATTTTATCCATAGCTACTATTTTAGCATAAAAATGCCCAAAGAGGGAGCCGTGTGTTTGTTGTTATTCTTTAAACTGTTTAATTTCTGATGACTGGTATAGGAGATTTATAGAAATGGAAATCTTTGCCTGCATCTACTGTTAACATTTTAATTTATCTTAAAATAACCTAAAACGAACTTTTAAGTTATGGTAAACAGTTGAAAAAAAGGTTGATAAAGTGGTAAAATGTTAGGAAGATAAGTTACTAATAGTGCGTATTTGTAGTCGATAGAAATGATATATTAATGGATAGCTTATGAAAAAACAACGAAACCTACATGTATTTTTAGGCCGGACGGCCCTATATTTTGTAATCTTACTTGGCTTGCTTTATTTTTTTAGTTACCTTGGGCAGGGACAAGGTGGCTTTATTTATAATGAGTTCTAGTTTAAAGGAGAAAAAGAACTGTGTCTAATAAACCGATAAAAGATATGATTGAAACGATTGAGCACTTTGCTCAAA
>CAUVGG010000046.1:0-6211 GCA_963551305.1 uncultured Streptococcus sp. | reverse complement strand
TTTTAGACTTTTATTTTTCTAAATTGCTTGATTTGAAATTTTATTATGGTCAAGCAGTTTCGAAAATCTGAATGGTAGAGTCCTTTTCAATTACTACTGCTTGGTCTGCTGCAACATGGAGAGTGCCCGGCAGGCTGCCCTCTTTTGAACCATCAAAAGAAATCGTGATATGGCCCAGTCCAGTTAAATTTTTTTCTACTACATTTCCTACGGCAGTAATCGAATATTCCTGACTATCTACCACCAGCTTTCCACCTTCTAGTATTGCACCTAGAAGATTTTTGTTATCGATTTTAAAACAATACTCTGCTAAGTCTTCCGGAGCTTCTTCTCCAAACAAAATGAGCATATTGGCATCTTGAATCATATTCTGAGCTTCAGGCCCCACTTGAATTACTTTAGCTTCAAAAATTTTCTTCATCTAATTCCTATTCATCCTTTCTCAAATCTGTCATAAACTTATGCTTATAGATAAGTTTAACATAATAGTTGCTATGTTTACGTGCATCTATCAAAAGTTTACTGATAAAGGCCAATACTAGCTATCCAAGCTACTAGCACCCGCGGAACACCATTGAGAAAGCGTGAATAAAGCACAGAAGGGACACCAACCTCAACTGTTTCAGCCTTGGCTTCAGATAGACCGAGTGCTACAGGAATGAAATCACAACCGTTTTGAGTGTTGATAGCAAATATAGCTGGCAGAGCCATTTGGGGCGGAATAGTCCCTTTGCCGATTTCAACTCCAATTAAGGTTCCAATAATCTGACTGATAACAGCTCCGGGGCCTAACAAAGGAGATAGGAATGGCAAGGAACAGATAAAGCCAATCAAAATGAGTCCCCAGATGTTCCCAGCTAGGGGAACCATTAATTTTGCCAGCCAATTTCCAACACCTGAACCTTGAATAACCCCAATCAGCAAGGAAACAAAGGCCATGAAAGGAATGATCGTGTTGAGCATTGTTTGGATGGCTTCACGAGCAGCCTGGTTGAAAGTCGCAACGACCTTCCCAGCGCCCATCCCAATTCTTGCTACAATACTTGTTTCAGCTTTTTGCTCTGTAATTTTTTTACTAGTATCGTAAGTTGGCTTTTCTGTTACCACAGTTGTCGCTTTTTCGTCTTCATTAGCAGCAGAAATTTGATTAAGGCCAACTGCTGACACATAGATTTCCTCGGTTATATATTGAGCTAGAGGCCCACTTTTCCCTGTAGCGACAATATTTATTGTAGGGATCCCCTTTTTAGGATAAATACCACAGCGAAGAGTACCGCCACAATCCACGATTGCTAAAGCAATTTCCTCATCTGGGATAGAAGTTTTAAACCCATTAACAGCTTCCATACCGGTCAAATCAGCAATTTTATCTACAATATCTGGCTTTTCTCCTCCGCCAGTGATATAGATGAATTTATGCTTAGCTTCACTAGGTGTAATGACCAAAGGTCCTCCGAAACCGCCATTTCCTTTAACAACTTTTATACTCTTATATGACATAATTTCACTCTTTCTATAAATCAAATGTTTTACTCAAGGTAACACCTTGCTGTTTTGCTACATAAGCAGTTGTAAAATCGGTCACCCAACCGCCTACAAAGTTCATGACAAGCCCAACAAGCATGTAACGAATGGCTAAGTCCATTTGACTTAAACCTAAAGTTTGAATTCCTGTTGCAATTCCCATCCATACAAACAATTCCCCAGGATTGATATGCGGAAATACACCATTTGAAGTGTGGCAGAACTGCATCTGAGCTGCTACAAAACTAGGTTTATAATATTCTGGTAAGAAACGTCCCATACTGATTGCCATCGGATTCCCCAGCATAAAGGCAGAAATGAAAGGTAAAATCATATACCGGCTAACAGGATTTTTGGCAGAAATCTTAGCCAGGGAATTGACCTTCTCTTCTCCCAAGAAAGCGATAAGGGTATTCATTGCAATCAATAGCATTAAGACAAGCGGTACAATATTTGTCATCCAGCTAATAAAGGTTTCTCCACCTAATTGGAAGAGTTTCATAAAACTCTCTGCAAAATTTGTAATGTGATTCATAAGGAACTCCCTTTCTTATTTTTTTTAAATAACTGTTTAATAGATAATTGTAAGTAATTCGCATAAAAGCCGAATCCCAGAAAAGAATCAGATGAACTTGTCTCTTTCTCAATACCTGCCTCATTCCAAAGATAGACTTTTCTAGCATCTTCTATGGCTGATTGCATCAACTTATTTTCTTTTCTCACAAGAGGATTATACTTGTCAAAATAATGGATGTCTTCTCCAACATAATCGTCCATATTTTGAAAACGTGCTAAGATTGTGACTCCTTGCATTTTGCTAGCTTTAAGAACCCGACCGTTTTCATCAACCGCGAACATGACAATCGTACCGGATTTGATTCTTCCGGACTTCCTGCCAATCGCTACGCGCCCCAGTTTTCGGAGCATCGTATAGGTCTTATTGAAGTCTTTGAGTTGCTGCCAGCCGAGGAACATTTGAAATATATAAGCTGCCATGACAAATACAGCGAAAATTATTAGCGAATTCATTAAAATACTCCTTTGCTCTTAGAAAATGATAGAAACTCTGTCTCTGTTTCTACAGCCCTCAATGCTTCTTTTAGAGAAGGCTCTCCTGCAATTCGAAAAATGTCGTCATACAATTCCAGCAATTCACTCTCCATTTTGCTTTCAATTTCTGAGGGAATGGCGACTAGAAAGATAAATTCAATCCAATCATCTCCTTTTTGATAAGGCTCTTCTAGCTTTCCAAACATTAAAATAGTCTTTGCATAACCCTGGTTAATTGTATGGGGGAAGGCAATTCCTCCACCAAAAATGGTTGATTGTTTTTTATCCCTATCAATTATCCGATTTCTAAAACCTTCATCAATCATCTGAAGTTTCTCTAACTCTGCAACCATATTTAGCAAGTATTGCTGATAGGTTTTTTGGGGAGTCAAACGAAGAAAACGTAAGCTGACTGTTTCTAGATTTTTTTGATGAAAAGCATTGGCCCTCTGCCATTCTTCCTGCAGCCATTGATCATCAAAAAGATGATTAACTTGAATGACTGGAGATTTAGAATCTTTATATTTTAGAGGAACTGTCGTAAAAATCGCGAAATAGTCCTGATTCAAATCCAGATTAAAATCCTCTTCAGAATACTGAGTAATGTCTACATCATTTCCAAGAATTCGTCTGAGTTGCTGAATAATCATCGCAGCAGTTCCTCTTCCTGTTGTGCAAACTACAGCTATCTGCTTGCGAGAACCATTTACAACAGAGTTTTGCTTTCTTAAAATCATTTCAAAATACAAAGCCAGATATCCGATTTCAGATAATTCCAATTCAGAACCAAAAATTGCAGATAGTTCTTCTCCAGCAATTTTCGCCATTTCAAAAGCAAAAGGATATTGAGTTTGAACCTCGCCATGGAATATATCATTAGCTTGCACATGGAAAATCAGTCGATTGATTAAGGAGCCTAGATGAGACTTGATTTCTTCAAATAATTCTTCATCATCAAAGTTAACCAACATTGTTTCTTTGACTTTCTTGACAATCCCTTGAAAAATGTTTGCAAGCTGTTCAGATTGATAAGACGGCTTGCTTAAAGTGTCAATAAAACGGATATTAAACGGAAAACACAAAAAGTCTATCTCAAACTGACTGAGGGAAATCTTATAAGTCATCTCAATATGATAGATTAATTTTTCAACCAAAGGTGTCTCTGTTAAATCATTCCTATAGTAAGGAATAGGGCAACTCAACACCCTAGATGCATGAATACGCTCCACCATAATTGAAATTGTCTTTCGAAGGAGTTCCTTTGTTTCTTTCGGGATTTTATACTCCTGGAGTAGCGTCTCCAGAAAAGAAGATGTTGCCTCGGTGAGTGTCTTTCCTTCAAAGTAAGGGGCCACTTGGTGAATATAGAGCAAGCGCAAATTCAGCTCGGACCCCAAGACCTCCAGCCCACGGTTGGGCTTTCCTGAAATAGTGATAGAGTAACTCTCTGCCAAAGATTTTACTTGTTTTAAATCCTTATTAAGGGTACTTCTACTAACACCTGCTTCCTCAGCCAAGTCGTCAATAAGAAGAGGGGAGGTTGACTCAATTAAACGTTTTAGTAAATAGGCAATTCTTTTACTGGAAGAATTGAAGTCACTCTCCCGTTTTAAACTACCAGATAAAATCCTTTCCAACTCAGTATAGTCATACACCTCTAACATTAACTGATCATCTTGTGAGATAATCTGGATACTCGGAGCCAAAACATCATTTAATTGTTGGATACTCTTTTGCAAGGTTTGCATACTAATATCCAGCTCTGAGCGCATATCTACCAAGGAATAAGTTGGCTGTGAGACCATTTTTTCTAAAATATTATACCATCGATTTACTATGGTCAACTCTCTTCCTCACCTTCATTTTTTTAACCGCGAGTTTTCCCTCCGGCAATATTTGTAGTGACTCCAGTTATATAGCTAGAACGGTCTGAAATATAGAATGCTACAAGGTCAGCTACTTCCCGTAGTTTACCACTTCGTCCCAAAGGAGTTGTTGAAGTTGAAGCATAACCAGCTCGAATATCTTCTACCGTCTTTCCACGGGTATAAGCAAGAGCTTCCTCATAAGAAAGAGTTCGAAGTCCCGTAGCTTCCATAATTCCTGGAGCAATTCCAACCACACGTACACCATGCTTACCCAGCTCTTTTGCCCATGAACGAGTGTAACTATAGACTGCTGCTTTTGTGGCAGCATAGGCACTTTGTCCTTCAGAACCTTCCAAGCCTGCTTCTGAAGCCATGTTCACAATTACACCTTTTCCATTTTTCACTAAAATACGTCCTACTGCCTGACTAACCAAATACAAACCTTTTTGATTAATCATCGTTACTTTTTCAAACGTTTCATCGTCTAACTCGTAAGGACCTTTAGGATTTTCTGCATCAATTAATAATCTGGGAACATTAATCCCTGCATTATTGACTACCGCATCAATATTGCCAAATCTTTCAACTATTTTGGCAACACCCTCTTCTACTTCAGAGCGAGAAGTTACATCAACTTTTACAAATAATAGATTCGGGTGACGCAAATCGTTGTCGCTAAGATCAAAATTCGCTACATTGACTCCTAATTCCAGCAATTCTTCAACGATTGCCTTACCGATCCCAGATGACGCGCCAGTCACAAGAACTGTTTTGCCTTTTATGTTTAACCAATCATTCATTTTGATACCTCTCAAATTTTATTTACAAGGCAATTATACAGCGCTTTCATAAAAGAATTAAGACACTCTTTTTTACACTTTTAAAAAAAATAATAAACTAATTAAGAGGCTTGTACTAAAAATCCACAAGAAATGAACTTGTGGATCTTTTTATATTCTAAATGAACTCAAAGCATATGAGAATCAAAGGCGTGCATTCAACTCAGCACCCAGCTCTTCAAAGCCTGGTTTCCCAAGAAGAGCAAACATGTTTTTCTTATAAGCTTCAACTCCAGGCTGGTCAAATGGATTGATACCATTCAGGTAGCCAGAAAGAGCAATAGCCAACTCAAAGAAGTAAATAGTGTAGCCCAAAGTGAACTCATCTTGCTCAGGCAGTGTCACAAACATATTTGGAACTCCACCATCAGTGTGTGCTAACAGCACTCCATCTGTAGCTTTTTTATTGACAAAGTCAACATCTTTTCCTTGCAAGTAGCCAAGACCGTCCAAGTCTTCTGCCAATTCAGGAATCAGCACATTTTTGCGAGGTTTATCTACACGGATAACTGTTTCAAAGAGGATACGGGTACCTTCCTGGATAAATTGTCCCAGAGAGTGCAAGTCTGTTGAGAAGTTAGCTGAAGTTGGATAAATCCCTTTTTGGTCTTTCCCTTCTGACTCACCAGCCAGTTGCTTCCACCACTCAGAGAAGTATTGCAGAGATGGTTCATAGTTAGCTAGAACTTCTGTCAGATAACCTTTACGGTACAAGATATTGCGTACAACTGCATATTGATATGCTTCATTTTCAGCCAACTTATCAGAAGCATAAGCCTTGCGAGCAGCATTTGCTCCTTCCATTAACTTGCTGATATCAGCTCCTGCAGCTGCGATTGGCAAGAGCCCCACTGCTGTCAATACTGTAAAACGACCACCTACACTATCAGGCACTACAAAAGTATCCCAGCCATTAGCATCTGCTTCAAC
>CAUVGG010000045.1:0-6240 GCA_963551305.1 uncultured Streptococcus sp. | reverse complement strand
GAACCCCCTATCAGGCTAGCCAAGCCATCGCCTTTGTCATTAAAAATATGCTGGGTCTCATCTGTGACCCTGTCGCTGGTCTGGTTGAGGTTCCCTGTGTCAAACGAAATGCCATGGGAGCCAGCTTTGCCTTTATAGCGGCAGATATGGCCTTAGCAGGTATCGAATCTAAGATCCCTGTTGACGAAGTCATCGATGCCATGTACCAGGTCGGATCGAGCCTTCCAACTGCCTTTCGTGAAACGGCTGAGGGTGGACTCGCTGCCACTCCTACTGGTCGTCGCCTACAAAAAGAAATCTTCGGAGAATAAGCTTATCTATATCTATTAGGAGAAACTATGCCCTCTATCTCAGCAATCTTTTTTGATCTAGACGGAACCCTGGTTGACAGTTCCATCGGAATCCACAATGCCTTTACCCATACCTTTAAAGAGCTAGGAGTTCCAAACCCTGATGCCAAAACCATTCGTGGTTTTATGGGACCACCACTTGAAAGTAGTTTTGCAACATGCCTTCCCAAGGAACAAATCTCAGAAGCTGTTCAAATCTATCGTTCTTACTACAAGAGAAAAGGCATCCACGAAGCCCAGCTCTTCCCCCGAATGACGGAATTGCTTCAAGCACTTTCACAAAACTACCCTCTCTACATCACTACAACCAAGAATACTCCTACTGCTCATGATATGACTAAAAATCTGGGAATCCATCATTTCTTTGATGGCATTTACGGCTCTAGTCCTGAAACGCCACACAAGGCGGATGTCATCCGTTATGCCTTGCAAACGCATCAACTCCCTGCAGACCAAGTCCTCATCATCGGGGACACCAAGTTTGATATGATTGGAGCCCAAGAAACTAGCATTAAAAAGTTCGCTGTTACTTGGGGATTTGGAGAAGAGGCTGATTTACTCAGCTATCAACCTGACTGGATTGCCCATACCATTGACGATATCATTAAGCAACTATAAATAATACAACGATTTGAAATTACAGAGTAAAAAGGCCAAGATTCTGTACAAACAGAACCTTGGCTTTCTATTTATAATTAATTGGTTGGACACTCTTACTCAACGTGGGTTGTCTCATTTGCAAAGGAAATAATCGCTTCTTTGAGCTCATCTCCGCTGAGTGAACGGAACTCTTCAATCTTTTGATCAATGGCTTCTAGAGGCATGACGTTAACCTTACCAACGAAAATCTTATCCATGACTTGGTTATCAACCAATTCGGTCGAAACCAAGAGTTCTTCGTAAAGTTTTTCGCCTGGGCGAATACCGACTTCAACGATTGGAATTTCACTTTCCGTGTGCCCGCTTAGAAGGACCATTTTCTTAGCCAAGTCGTAGATCTTAACGGGTTTGCCCATATCAAGGATAAAGACTTCTCCATCCTTAGCATAAGCACCAGCATGGATGACCAGACGGCTAGCCTCTGGAATGGTCATGAAGTAACGTGTCATACGGAAGTCTGTCACCGTTACAGGACCACCTTCAGCAATCTGACGTTCAAAGACAGGAATCACGCTACCACGACTACCGAGAACATTCCCAAAACGAACTGCACAGTAGGTTGATTTACTACGTTGGTTAAAGCCAGTGACAATCAATTCTGCCACGCGCTTAGTCGCACCCATAACATTCGGTGGATTGACCGCCTTGTCAGTCGAAATCATGACCATCTTAGGTACTTTGGCCTCATCAACAGCCTTGGCAACATTATAGGTCCCGAGGATATTGTTCTTGAAGGCTTCTTTTGGATTGCGTTCCATCATTGGAACATGTTTGTGGGCTGCAGCATGGTAGATGATAGCTGGTTTGTACTGTTCAAACACTTGTAAAAGACGATCATAATCCTGAATATCTGCAATGACAGGAACATAATCAATCCCTTGGAATTTACGAATCAACTCATGATAAATAAGGTAGATTGAATTTTCACCATGTCCAAGCAAGACGATACGCTCTGGGTTGAAGCGGCTAATCTGGCGACAAATCTCCGAACCAATCGAACCACCGGCTCCTGTCACCAAGATGGTCTTACCTGTAATTTCTGCACCCAGGCGCGATTCGTCGAGACGAATTTCCTGACGGCCCAAAAGGTCTGTGATATCAATTTTTTGGAAACCACTACCTGATTGATGTAATCCTTGAACAACTGTCTCAACTTTAGGCATCTTGTAACATTTGACACCTAGTTTATTACACATCTGCAAGATACGTTCATACTCTGATGGATCGAGCGAAGGGATTGCTACGATAACACGCTCGATTTGGTGACGTTTGGCCAATTCAGGTAGATTGTCATAAGAGCCTAGAACTGGGATTCCACCTAGTTTTTGCCCTTTTTTCTTTTCATCGTTGTCCAAAATCCCCACTATCTCAAGCTCACTGGTTGGATGTTGGTAGCTATTCATAAAGAGGGCACCACCATCTCCCGCACCAATCAAGAAGGTACGACGATGCTCCCCATCTCCACTACCCTTTTTACGTTTGGAATAAATCAACTGCCAAGTGATGCGAGGAAGCAAGATGAGGAAGGTACTCAACAAAATGAAGAGCACGATGAAACGGATTGAAAATAATGGAAGAAAGGCATAGCAGATTCCATAAGAAAGAACACTACTGAGTGTCACTCCAAAAAAGATTTTCATAAAATCTGTAATCTTACTGTAGCGACTAATACTAGCATTCAGCCCCCAAAATGCAATTATGATTTGATAGAGAAGGAAGGCTAAAAGAGTGTAAATCACATAGTCCACAGGCGCAGGATTTATTAGGCCGTAAAACAAGATATAAGACACGATGATGGAAACCACCATACTCAGAATATCGAATATCCCCCAAAACACTTGTTTTTGCTGTTTATTTAAAATTTCAACCAGATCAATCACGTAATCTGTTAGTTTTTTATTCATAGGAATTTACTCCCCCTTAAAAGAGTCAAATGATACTATTGTTATGATAACCCGAATAGTTCAATCTATCAGGTCTTACTTGCTCTTTCTTAAAAGTTTGACAAAGATAAACTGACGTACAAAACCTGGACAAAGTGCAACAATTGCCTGAATGAACATACTTTTAGCATATTCCATGTAAGAAATTTGCCCTCGCTCACGCATCCGTTGGCGAGCTTGACGGTAGAATTTAAGGTAACGCAAGCCACCTCGACGCTCAAACATCCCTGCACCGACACGAACCTTACACAAGATTTGATCTAGGTTGCCAGTCTTGGCACCTGCCGTAATCATATTGAGCCAAAGGAGATCATCCTCCATGTAAAGCCCGTCTTCGTAGTTGCCCGCCTTGAGGACCATGTCCTTTTTGAACATGACTGTCATATGGTTAAAGGCGCTTCTCATTCTCTGATAAGCCACAATGTCTGCGTGCTGAGTTGGAACACGACGATAAGACACAATCTCATCTGGATTGTCAATAAACTCTGCAATCTGCCCACCTAGGAGATCGAGATTTTCTTTCTCCATTAGTTGAAGCTGTTTCTCAAAACGATCCGGAACGGCTAAATCGTCCGTATCCATGCGAGCAATAATGTCATACTGGCACTGCAAAACACCGTAACGAAGAGCCAAGCCTAAACCTTGATTTTGCTCTAAGGGGCACCGTTTCACTGGAATGTCTGACTGAGCTTCCACTTCATCTAGCACCTGATAGAGCTCAGGCGTGAGCGCCCCATCCTCAACAAGAACAAGTTCACTCGGTTTCAAGGTTTGATTTTGAACACTTTTGATAGCATCTCTTAAAAACGTCGGATTTTCCTTTACATAGACCGACATCAAGACGCTGATTTTTTGCTTTTCAGGCACCGCTTTTCTCCAATATATAGATTTCCTTCCACTATTTTATCACAAATTTTCTCACTTTCCTATTTTTATATCAAATCAAGGAAAATTCTAGTAAAAAAATGTATCTCCTTTCACTCTATTCTCGTTTAAATCAATCGAACTTTCTTAGCTGTCATTACTTGACATCATATAGAAAAAACCTTAAAATAAGCTGTTAATAAAATCATCTATTAGAGGTTTTTATGAAAAAACAATCACTCTTTTTCGTTCTAGGAATTGTCTTAATCGGGACTGTTTTACGTTCTCCTTTTACTGCTCTTCCAACCATTTTAGGAGATATCGCTCAGGGACTAGGAGTTGAGGTTAGTTCTCTTGGGATTTTAACCAGTCTCCCTCTCTTGATGTTTGCTCTTTTCTCTGCTTTTGCAAGTCGCTTGGCACAAAAAATCGGGTTGGAACATCTCTTTACTTACTGTCTCCTCCTCTTAACTGTTGGCTCTGTCATTCGGATTTTCAATCTTCCCCTTCTCTATCTAGGAACTCTGATCATCGGAGCGAGCATCGCTATTTTCAATGTACTCCTCCCAAGTATGATCCAGGCAAATCAGCCTCAAAAGATTAGTTTCCTAACAACTCTCTATGTCACTGCCATGGGAATTTCGACAGCCATCGCTTCTTATCTATCGGTCCCTATCACCCAAGCTAGTTCTTGGAAGGGCCTCATCCTCGTTCTCAGCTTTCTCTGTCTGGTCACTCTGCTAGTCTGGTTGCCAAATCATCGCCACAACCACCACCTAGAAAGCCAAAAAGAAAAGCAAGTCAAAGAGAATATTCTAAAAAGTAAAGATGTCTGGGCTATCATTATCTTTGGCGGGCTTCAGTCCTTGCTCTTTTATACAAGTATGACCTGGTTGCCAACGATTGCCATTGGTGCTGGTCTTTCTAATAAGGATGCGGCTCTTCTCGCTTCTATCTTCTCGCTGATCAGCATTCCTTTTTCAATGACTGTTCCAAGTCTGACGACTCGTCTATCAGATGGTCACCGTCGAATCATGCTGGCAATTATCTCTATCGCTGGTATGACAGGAATTGCCATGCTCTTGTATCCAGCCAATAATTTCCTCTACTGGTTAGTCGTCCATATCTTGATTGGAACGGCCTGCAGTGCCCTCTTCCCCTACCTCATGGTTTGCTTTTCTCTTAAAACCAGTTCTCCTGAAAAGACTGCTCAGCTATCAGGACTAGCACAAACAGGGGGCTACATCTTAGCTGCTTTTGGACCTGCCTTTTTTGGTTACAGTTTTGATCTTTTCCAATCTTGGATTCCAGCTGTCCTTGCTCTTCTAGCCATCGATATCATCATGACTATCTCACTCTTTATGGTGGATCGGGCTGATAAAATCCTTTAATTATTCTAAAACACTTCTCAGATATAAACAATGCAAAGCCAGACTCTGTCTGGCTTTTTAGGCGTTTCTAGCAACAAAAAGCACCATCCATCTGTTAGCAGAAAGATGGCATTTTTGATATAATAAGATGTATAGAGACTAATTGTCATGCGAAAAATAAATTAGTTTATAAGATAGCTACTATTTTAAACGAGGTACACAGAATGGATGAACAGAAAAACAATTTGGTTCAAAGTTTAGCAGAGTTAGATAAGTTCTCTGACTTATCAACCAAGGAGACTGATAAGACTGCCTGTGAAGCTCTAGCAGAAAAGGCAAGAATAATTTATGAACAATATCCTGAATCAGAAAACATTGCCTTGCGGTATGCTATGACTTTGTTTTATTTATCAACCAAGCAGATTGAATTAAAAGAGCTGGAGGCTACTGTCGAGAAATTACAAGTCGTGCAACAACAATTCCATGATTCACATGATATTGCTTTATCGTATGCTAGGACTTTGGTTAATCTGTCAAGCAAGCAGACTGAATTGGATGAATTGGAGACTACTGCTGAGAAATTACAAGTCGTGCAGCAATACTTTCCAGATTCACCTGATATGGCAGAAGCATTGGCTAAGATTTTGTTCAACTTATCAACCGAACAGACTGAATTGAAAGAATTGGAGACTACTGCTGAGAAATTACAAGTCGTGCAGCAACAATTCCCTGAATCGCCTGATATTGCTTTGCAGTATGCTATGATTTTGTTCAATTTATCAACCGAGCAAACTGTGTTGAATGAGTGGGAGGCTACTGCTAAGAAATTAAAGGAATTGCATGAACATGAACCCTTCCAAGAATCTGAAGAAATTGCCTTTATATATAGTATGGTCTTAGCAAGCTTATTTGAACACCAAAAAGAGTTAAGTGAACGTCTTCAAACCACAGAGACAATTAAAAATCTCTATGAACAATTTTCCAAATTTATGTTACAAAATTTTGATGATTTATTTTTTAGTAATGATAATGTTTGTGACAGTGATGAGTACA
>CAUVGG010000044.1:0-6241 GCA_963551305.1 uncultured Streptococcus sp. | reverse complement strand
CTTCTGCTGGCATTACCAAGGTCGTGACTATTGAAGCGTCAGGTATTGCCCCAGCCGTTTTTACAGCTGAAGCCCTAAACATTCCCATGATTTTCGCCAAAAAAGCTAAAAACATCACTATGAACGAAGGAATCTTAACTGCCGAAGTTTACTCCTTTACCAAGCAGGTAACCAGCACCGTTTCTATCGCTGGAAAATTCCTCTCACCAGAGGACAAGGTTTTGATTATCGACGACTTCCTTGCTAATGGCCAAGCTGCTAAAGGCTTGATTCAAATCATCGAACAGGCTGGAGCAACAGTCGAAGCTATCGGTATTGTGATTGAAAAATCTTTCCAAGATGGCCGTGATTTGCTTGAAAAAGCAGGCTATCCTGTCCTATCACTCGCTCGTTTGGATCGTTTTGAAAATGGTCAAGTCGTATTTAAGGAGGCAGATCTCTAATGCAAACTCAAGAAAAACACTCGCAAGCAGCCGTTCTTGGCTTGCAGCACTTACTAGCCATGTACTCAGGATCCATCCTGGTTCCTATCATGATTGCGACAGCCCTTGGCTATTCGGCCGAGCAGTTAACCTACCTGATTTCCACAGATATCTTCATGTGTGGGGTGGCAACCTTCCTCCAACTCCAACTCAACAAATACTTTGGAATTGGGCTACCAGTCGTTCTCGGAGTTGCTTTCCAATCAGTCGCTCCCTTGATTATGATTGGGCAAAGCCATGGTAGTGGCGCTATGTTTGGTGCCCTTATCGCATCAGGGATTTACGTGGTTCTTGTTTCAGGCATCTTCTCAAAAGTGGCCAATCTCTTCCCATCTATCGTAACAGGATCTGTTATTACCACGATTGGTTTAACCTTGATCCCTGTCGCTATTGGAAATATGGGAAATAACGTTCCAGAGCCAACTGGTCAAAGTCTCTTGCTTGCAGCTATCACTGTTTTGATTATCCTCTTGATTAACATCTTTACTAAAGGATTTATCAAGTCTATCTCTATTTTGATTGGTCTAGTTGTTGGAACTGCCATTGCTGCTAGCATGGGCTTGGTCGACTTCTCTCCTGTTGCAGCAGCACCGCTTGTCCATGTCCCAACTCCTCTCTACTTTGGGATGCCAACCTTTGAAATCTCATCTATTGTCATGATGTGTATCATCGCAACGGTGTCTATGGTTGAGTCGACTGGTGTTTACCTGGCCTTGTCTGATATCACGAAAGATCCAATCGACAGCACGCGCCTGCGCAACGGTTATCGTGCAGAAGGTTTAGCTGTCCTTCTCGGAGGAATCTTTAACACCTTCCCTTACACAGGATTTTCACAAAACGTTGGCTTGGTCAAATTGTCTGGTATCAAGACCCGTCTGCCAATCTACTACGCAGCTGGTTTCCTAGTCCTCCTTGGACTCCTTCCTAAGTTTGGTGCCCTAGCTCAAATCATTCCGAGTCCTGTCCTTGGTGGTGCCATGCTGGTGATGTTTGGTTTTGTTTCCCTTCAAGGAATGCAAATCCTCGCCCGCGTTGACTTTGCTAACAATGAACACAACTTCCTTATCGCAGCTGTCTCCATCGCTGCAGGTGTCGGACTCAACAATAGTAATCTCTTTGTCAGCATGCCAACAGCCTTCCAAATGTTCTTCTCAAACGGAATTGTCGTAGCCAGCTTACTAGCCATTGTTCTCAATGCAGTATTAAACAGGAAGAAGAAATAAGAAAAAGAGGTGTGAGCCTCTTTTTTGTTTATCTATATCCTTACCTGTCTGTCTTCTGACCGCTGGCCTGTGACAAACATGGTAAAGGTTGCTTTGCAGACATTTCTGCCTTCTTGATTGGTGATATCCACATCCACGACACAGGTTGTGCGTCCATGATGGACACATTCTCCTTTAATGGTCAACACGTCGTCGAGTTTTCCTGCCTTGAGGTAGTTGATAGAGGACTGGAGCGTCACTCCATCAAGCCCCAGCGAGATAACCACCAAACCACTAATCTGGTCACAAAGGGTGAAGAGATAGCCACCATGGGCATTGCTATAGTAGTTGAGCGACGAGTCCACCACTTTGGTCGTCACCACAACATGACCATCTCTCATTTTTTCAATTTCGTAATTTTCAAAGGCAGATATAGCATCAAAATGAAAATCTTTCATCGTTTCCTCCTGATAGTTCAAACGACACTATGATACTACTTTTTATAGGACTGTGCAAGGAGAAAGCTCCTAGTCTGGCAAAATTCCGACCTGTTCCACAAAGCGCATAAAGGCTGTCTGTCCTTGCTCCGTCTGCTTGTAAACTCCTGCATCCTCTAGAACGCGCGCAAAGATGGCACCCACAGAGTCCTTGACGATTTCAAGGGCTTTTTCTTTATCTGTTAGGTCTGGATGTTGGACTTTGAGTTGGTCTGCCCATTCCTGATGATAGTCTGCAACTGCTTCATCATCTCCTACAAGATAGCTTGCAACTTGCTCCACTTCTGCTTTCAAACGAGGTGGTAAGATAGCCAAGCCCATGACCTCAATCAAGCCGATATTTTCCTTCTTGATATGTTGGACATCCTTGTGGGGATGATAGATGCCATCTGGATGCTCTGCCGAAGTCTGATTGTCCCGCAAGACCAAGTCCAATTCAAACTGTCCATCACGCTTACGCGCAATCGGTGTGATAGTGTGATGCGGTCTCCCGTCTGTCTCTGCTAAAATCTGCACTTCAGAATCTGAATACTGGCGCCATTCCTGCAAAATCTTATCAGCCAAGTTGATCAAATTCTCTTTGGAATCCGAAGTCAAACGAAGCACTGACATAGGCCACTTGACAATCCCAGCCTTGACCTGTTCAAAACCAGCAAATCGGAAAGTCTTTTGCAAGGGAGCCAATTCCATAGGAAATACGTGACGGCCTCCCTGATAGTGGTCATGGGTGAGAATAGAGCCTCCCACGATTGGCAGGTCGGCATTCGAACCTGCAAAATAGCCTGGAAACTGCTCTACAATCGCCAGCAGACGCTCAAAGCTCTGACGGCTGATAGCCATGGGACGGTGCTGGCCGTCTAAGAAAATACAGTGCTCATTAAAATAAGCATAGGGCGAATACTGGAAGCCCCACTCCTGCCCAGCCATTTCAAAACGGATAATACGGTGGTTGCTTCGAGCTGGGTGGTTGACCCGACCATGGTAGCCCTCATTCTCTAGACAAAGCTGACACTGAGGATAATTGCTAGCTTGCACCAACTTGGCTGCTGCAATCTCTTTTGGATCCTTTTCAGGCTTAGAGAGATTGATGGTAATCTCTAGTTCACCGTAGTCAGACGGAACACGATAAGCAATATTCTTTGCGATAGCCTTTAGTTTGATGTAGTCATTTTTCTGACTGAGTTGGTAGAAGTCTGCAATTGCCTGCTCTGGTGACTGGGCATAGGTTGTCCAAAAGTCACGATTAACCTGGCTCGGACACGGCGTTACCAAGTCCATGAGGTCAGCACCGAGAATTTCGCGCGCAGCCAGACTATCTTCAATCGTTTCCATGCAAACGGCTTCCTCAACAAGCTGGTCCTTGAGGTCAATCAATTTATCCATATCAGTCTCAACTTCCAAAACTCCTTCGCCCACCCGTGCTAAGACACGATTGGTCAGGTAGATGCGATCCATTTCCTCAAATGAACTTTCAGCAATAACGTGTGTTACAAATTTATCTACTAAGGTCACGATAGAGCCTCCTTTTAACTAGTCAAGGACGCGAGTGCCACCTGCAACTTCAGCGATATAGAAGCTTGGAGCATATCCAACGACTTCCTCGTAGTGCTTGCCTACAGCTTCCTTAAAGGCCTCAACAGCATCTTTTTGCACCAAGGCAATGGCACAGCCACCAAAACCAGCTCCTGTCATACGAGCACCGAGAACACCTTCTTGTACCCAAGCTGCGTGAACAAGGGTATCCAATTCCAAGCCAGTTACTTCATAGTCATGTTCTAGAGAAACGTGAGAAGCATTCATCAAACGACCAAAGGTTTCCAAATCACCTGCCTGAAGAGCTGCTTGCGCTTTGAGGGTACGTTGGTTTTCAAGCACAGCATGACGAGCACGTTTCAAGCGATTTTCATCTTTAATCAGATAGCTGTATTGGTCAAAGGCCCACTCATCCAATTCACCCAAGGTCTGAATATCCAAGGCAACTTGCAATTCTTCCACAGCTTTTTCACACTCAGCACGGCGTTCATTGTATTTAGAATCCGCCAATTCACGGCGTTTGTTAGTATTCATGATAACCACTACATTGTCCTTCAAATCAAGTGGCACCAAGTCGTATTCCAAGGTGTTGGTATCTAGATAAATAGCGCGTTGGTCAGCTCCCATACCGATAGCAAACTGGTCCATGATACCAGAGTTGACTCCGATAAAGTTGTTTTCTGTTTGTTTTCCGATTTTAACCAAATCCAAACGGTCTAGTTTTAAATCAAAGAGATGCTCTGCCACGACCCCTGTCAAGAGTTCCAAGGATGCTGATGAAGACAAGCCAGCACCATTTGGGATATTCCCATAAACATAAAAATCAAAACCTTTGTCAATGACGTGCCCAGCTTCTTGCAAGAAATGGAGAACCCCTTTTGGATAGTTGGTCCAGTTGTGCTCTTTTTCAAACTTGAGGTCAGCAAGAGGCACTTCGATGATACCTTTGTCCTCAAAGTTGGCTGAATAGAAACGCAAGACTTGGTCGTCACGCTTGCGAGCCGCCCCATAAGTTCCCAAGGAAATAGCTGCTGGGAAAACATGTCCACCATTGTAGTCCGTGTGTTCACCAATCAAATTGATACGGCCTGGTGAAAAGAAGGTTTGGTCTGCTTCTTGACCAAAAACGGCAAGAAAGTCTTTGCGAAGGGCTTCAGCAGTAAGATGTTGTGTCATATGAATTCTCCTTTGACTGTCCGTTAAGTCACCTTAACGTGTAATCGTTTTCTTCTATTGTATCCAAGGCTTTTACCAAGGTCAATCCTTTTTACTAAAGTTTTACTAAACAATCAGTAAAAAGAAGAAAAATATGATATACTAACCTAAAAGGAGGAGGATTTATGGCTACCTTAAAAGACATTGCACAGCTAGCCTCTGTCTCTATCGCGACCGTATCCCGTGTCCTCAATCGCGACCAGAGTCTATCTGTTACAGAAGAAACCAGACACCGTATTTTAACTGTCGCTGAAGAGCTGGGCTATACCAAGCACCTCAAGATAGGCGAATCCCACAAGCCCAAGCAGAAAATTGCCATTATCCAATGGGTCAGCGAGCAGGGGGAGCTAGACGACCTCTACTACTACCAGATTCGTCTCGGTATTGAAAAAAGAGCCCAAGAGTTGGACTATGATATCTTGCGCTATTTTAATGACCATCCTTTTACACTGAGTGAGGAAGTGATTGGCATTCTCTGCATCGGAAAGTTCAGCCGATCACAGATCTCTGCCTTTGAAGAATACCAAAAGCCCCTGGTCTTTATAGACAGTGATACACTTTCATTGAGACATACCTGTATTATCACTGACTTTTACACTGCTGTAAAACAAGTTGTAGACTATTTCCTCAGTCAGGGACTGGATCGGATTGGCATTCTAACAGGTCTTGAGGAAACAACCGACCAGGAAGAAATCATCCAGGATAAACGTCTAGAACATTTTAAAAACTACTCTCAATCAAAAGGTATCTACCATGATAAACTGGTCTTTCAAGGTAGCTTTACTGCCCAGTCTGGCTATGACTTGATGAAGGAGGCCATTCACAAGTTGGGTGATAAACTCCCACCAGCCTTTTTCGCCGCCAGCGATAGTTTAGCCATCGGTGCCCTTCGTGCCCTCCAAGAAGCTGGAATCGGCCTACCAGACCGTGTTAGTCTCATTTCTTTTAACGACACTAGCCTGACCAAGCAGGTCTATCCTCCCCTTTCTAGCATCACTGTCTATACCGAGGAAATGGGCCGAGCAGGTATGGATATTCTTAACAAGGAAGTTCTCCATGGTCGGAAAATTCCTAGCTTAACCATGCTGGGAACTAGATTGACTCTGAGAGAAAGTACACGGAATGAATAGAAAAAGTGAATAAAGAAATATTCCTTTATCCACCTTTTTGGGATTTAATTGTTATTCGCTACGAAGCGATTCGACTGGGTCTTTCTTAGCAGCGATGCGTGAAGGGATTAGACCGGCTAACATGGTAAGGACAATCGAAATACCGATAAGGATTAGAGCTACTTCTATTGGTAATTGCGCTA
>CAUVGG010000043.1:0-6322 GCA_963551305.1 uncultured Streptococcus sp. | reverse complement strand
CTGTTAAGAGGTCAGCCAGTGGGCACCCCATAGTTGTCAAGGTCATATCAATTTCAGTGTGACCTGTTTCACCATCAAAACGAATTTCATAAATCAAACCTAGGTTGACAATATCAATCCCCAACTCAGGGTCAATTACTTCTTCCAAGGCATTTAAAATACGTGTTTTGATCGTTTCAATTTGCTCTTCTGTATAAGCCATGTTCATCCTCACTCTAATCTTCAATAAAATCACGAAGCGGTTTGCTGCGACTTGGTTGACGTAGTTTTCTCAAAGCCTTAGCCTCAATCTGACGAATACGTTCACGAGTCACGTTAAAGACTTTACCAACATCTTCAAGGGTGCGCATTTTCCCATCGTCCAGCCCGAAACGAAGACGCAAAACGTTTTCTTCACGGTCTGTGAGAGTATCCAAGACTTCATCCAACTGCTCACGCAAAACGATACGAGTTGTGTAGTCTACTGGATTTTCAATCACTTCGTCTTCGATAAAGTCCCCAAGATGACTATCGTCCTCTTCACCAATCGGTGTTTCAAGTGATACTGGTTCTTGAGCGATTTTTAGGATTTCACGCACCTTGTCAGGTGTCATATCCATACGCTCAGCGATTTGTTCAGGTGTCGGATCTTGCCCCAATTCTTGAAGGAGATTCCGCTGTTCACGGACAAGCTTGTTAATGGTTTCCACCATGTGGACAGGGATACGAATAGTACGCGCCTGATCAGCGATGGCACGAGTAATCGCCTGACGAATCCACCAAGTTGCATAAGTTGAAAACTTGAATCCTTTTGAATAGTCAAACTTATCCACGGCCTTCATCAAGCCCATGTTTCCTTCTTGAATCAAGTCAAGAAACTGCATGCCACGTCCTACATAGCGTTTAGCGATGGAAACCACCAAACGAAGGTTGGCTTCCGCAAGACGTTGTTTAGCTTCGATATCACCTGCTTCAACTGCTAGAGCCAATTCTTTTTCCTCTTCGTTGGTCAAGAGAGGAACAACCCCGATTTCCTTCAAATACATACGGACAGGGTCATTAACCTTGGCTGAAGTTGAGCCAATCAAGTCCTCATCACTGAGTTCTGGTTCTTCTTCTGCACTAAGAACACGCGCACTTGGATTTCCTTCGTTATCTGTGATAGAAATTCCAGCATCCTGAATCCGTTGCAAAAGGTCTTCAATGCCATCTGCATCCAGGGTAAAAGGAATAACCAGACTTGAATTGATTTCGTCGTCTGTTGCTGTTCCTGTTTTTTTGTGGTTACGGATAAAGTCTGCTACTTGCACATCAAATGTGGTTACTTCTTTTTGTTTTGTTGCCATTATTACTCCATTCTTCTCTTTTGGGAAATCAATCGTTGCAATTCTTCCAAGGCTGTGTCTGTATCTCCTACATGACTAGCTTCCTGCACTTTCTTTTTAATTCGTAAGTTGTCCTTGCTGAGGAGGGCACGGTTTCGAGTTTCTTCGACTTCCGCGAGCTCCTGAGGCGACATCTCAGCTGGCAAATCCAGGCTAAGCACGTGGTACCAGGCATTTTCAACTTCAGGTGTCTGATGAGAAAGCTCCTCTGAGCCGATTTCTCCCTGCTCACTTAATAATTCGTAAAGAATCTGAAATTCTGGGGTATCAAAGAAAAAATCTTCTCTTAATCTGTAGTCATTTAACACAACTGGATTTTCAGCCATCCTATAAAGGAGATGAGCCTCTGCTCTCATGACTGCCGTCAATTGTCGCGTTACAGGTAAACTAATCGCTGCTGGAGGTTGCTCCTCTTTGACTCTCTCCTGCCTTTGAACAATTCGATTTTCATTTACTATCTGTTCCACCTGCTGGTAATCAAAAGAAGGTAGATTATCCGCCAGAATGTGGATATAAGAATTCTGGGCGGTGATAGACTTTTCCTTGGCGATTAGGGGCGCAATCTTTTCAATAAATTCGATTTGTGCCTGCAAGTTGTCACTATTTTCTGGCTTGAGCTGGTGAATATAGAACTCTATAGGACTAATCCGAGTCTTGGTTAAAAGGTAAGCCAGGTCTTCAGCAGAATTCTTTTGCAAATACTCATCTGGGTCCATGGCATCAGGTACTCGAACAACCTCCACTGAGAAGTCTTTTAATTCCTCTAGAGCCTTGGCTGTTGCTGCCTGCCCTGCCTTGTCACCATCATAGCTGAGAACTATCTTTTTGGTAAAGCGTTTGAGATGGTCAACATGCTCCTTGCTTAAGGCTGTCCCCATAGAAGCTACAGCATTTTCTATACCAGCACGGTAGGCTGCGATCACATCCATGAAGCCTTCCATCAGATAGAGCTCTGTAATCTTACCTGTTCCCTTTTTTGCCTTGTCCAAATGATACAATTCGTAACTCTTGTTAAAAATTGCAGTCGAACGACTATTTTTATACTTGGCAGTCTGACTATCCGTTTCTTGCCAGATACGACCTGAAAAGGCAATAACCTGCCCCTTGTCATTGGTCAAAGGAAAGATGATACGCCCGAAAAAAGTATCATAAAATTGATTGCCATCTGACAGATAAAACAAGCCCGAATCCAATAAATCCTTTTCCTCGAACTTGTCAGCCAAACGTTGATAGAGATAGGTTCTCTCTGCTGGAGCTAGTCCAATCTGGAAATGCTTCAGAACATCATCCGTCAATCCACGTTTGTAGAGATAAGCCCTTGCTTCTTCTCCCATCTTGGTCGTCATGAGAATTGCATGGTAAAAGCGGGCAGCTTCTTCATGCATATCATATAAAGCTTGATGAGGCGAAACCTGTTGAGGACGAGACTGGACAGGCATGGCTAGTTGAATACCGACGCGCTCCCCTAAAAGCTGAACGGCTTCCATAAAGGACACACCTTGGTATTCTTCGATGAACTTAAAGACATCTCCTGAGCGCCCACAACCAAAACAGTGATAAAACTGCTTGTCTTCCACAACGTTGAAAGAAGGGGTCTTCTCACCATGAAAAGGACAGAGTCCTAAATAGTTCCGTCCAGCCTTTTGTAAAGAAATCACGTCTCCTATGACTTCCACAATGTTGGTATTGTTTTTGATTTCTTCAATAACTTGCTTGTCAACCATACACAATACCTCCATCTTATCATAGTTTTACGTTAACTAGTATAGCTTATTTCTGAAAAAAAGTAAACCATTTCATACGCTTTCCGGAATTCTCTTTGCCATATTTTTCTGGATAGAAAAGGAAGATAAAAAACTCAGAAACACTTTCAGGATTCTAAGTTTTTCTTCACTATTTTTGATGATAATTTAACTCATCTATTCAAATAATTGATAGTAGTCTGAAATTTTCATCTTAGCTTTTTCTTCTTTATTGAGGTCTTGGATGATACGGCCTTCCTTCATGACAATCAGACGATTTCCATACTTGAGGGCGTCTTCCATATGGTGAGTAATCATCAAGGCTGTCAGATGGTCTTTGCTGACAAATTCATCTGTTAACTCCATCAAGGCCACACTGGTCTTTGGGTCAAGGGCTGCTGTGTGTTCATCCAACAAGAGTAACTCTGGTCGTTTCAAGGTTGCCATCAAGAGACTCAGTGCCTGACGCTGACCGCCTGAAAGAAACTCAATCGGAGTGTCGAGATGTTTTTCAAGGCCATTTCCCACTTTTTCAATGGTTGTCTGAAACTCTTCCCGATGACTTGATAGCCTTCTGGGAAGGAGTCCTCTCTTCTCACCACGAAACTTGGCAATCAAGAGATTTTCCGCAACCGTCATACGAGGAGCCGTACCCATTTTAGGATCCTGAAAGACACGAGACAAGTACTTAGCCCGCTTCTCAGGTGAAAAATGTGTCACATCCTCCCCCATGATACGGATACTTCCACTTGTTAAAGGTAGGGTACCTGCAATAGTGTTAAAAAGTGTTGACTTCCCAGCTCCATTTCCACCTAGGATGGTAATGAAATCATGTTCGAAAATTTCAAGAGAAACATCATTCAGAATGATTTTTTCCTCATCAAAGCCATTCGTGATGACTTTGGTAGCATTTTTTAATTCTACAATTGCTGTCATTTGCTAAACTTGACTCCTTTCAGATATTTGCTTTTGAAGGTTGGAATCATAAGGCAAACTGCCAAAATCAAGGCGCTGTACAAACGAAGATAACTTGTATTAAACCCAAGAGCAATCACTCCCCAGACGAGGAACTGATAAGCAATAGACCCTACAACGATGGTCATGAGTCGCTCTGCCAAGCTCAAACTCTTGAACAAAACCTCACCAATAATCAAGCTAGCAAGCCCTACGACAATCACACCGATTCCTCGAGAAACATCTGCGTATCCTTCTTGTTGAGCAATTAAGGCTCCTGCAAGCGCGATAATCCCATTTGAGAGAACCAAACCCATAAGTTCCATACGACCCGTATTGATACCAAAGCTACGAGCCATATCGGGATTGTCACCTGTAGCGATGTAGGCTTGACCTAGTTTGGTATCTAGGAAAAAGAGCATAAGGCCAATAACAAGAGCTACAAAGATTAATCCAGTCAGGAGTTGGTTAAGATCTGAATCAAAAGGCAAGACAGCCTGAATTTGCTTGGTTCCAAGAAGCCCCAGATTGGCACGTCCCATAATCATGAGCATGATGGAATGGCAAGAAGTCATGACCAAAATCCCTGATAAGAGGGTTGGGATTTTTCCTTTAGTATATAAGAGACCTGTCGCCATTCCAGCTAGACAGCCCGCTCCTACTGCAGCTAAGGTTGCTAAAAACGGATTGACTCCCTGTGTTATCAAGGTTACAGCTACTGCTCCCCCAAGAGGAAAAGAACCTTCAGTAGTCATATCAGGGAAATTTAAAATTCGAAAAGTCATAAAGATTCCCAAACCTAAAATCGCCCAGACCATCCCCTGAGAAATAATGGATACTATCATAATCTTTCACTCATCTCTTTCTTTAGTAAAAATGGGAGGAGATGTCCCCAACTCCTCCTTTATCTTTATTCAATCACTTGTCCTGCTTCTTTTAGAACAGACTCAGGAATGGTGATACCAAGTTCCTGCGCTAGTTTTTTGTTAATCACTGACTTACCAGTTGAAAAGACATTAACTGGCGTATCAGCTGGTTTTTCACCTTTCAAAACTTTGGCAATCATCTTACCAGTAGCCACTCCAAGATCGTGTTGGTCAACTACTACAGATGCTAATCCACCTGCTTCTACCATGGCAGTGGCACTTGGGTAGATAGGCTTTTTAGCTGTTTGGTTGCTTGAAACAACTGTTGAGAATGCGGATGCGATGGTGTTGTCAATTGGAACCCAAATCGCATCGACCTTGCTTGTCATAACATTGACTGTTGAAGCAATTTCGTTAGTCGAAGGAACGGCAAAGGTTTCGACTGTCAAACCTGCTTTTTCAGCATAAGCCTTGAATTCTTCTACCTGTGTTTTTGAGTTATCTTCGCTACTTGAGTAAAGAGCGCCGATTGTTTTGACATTTGGTGTCAAAGTTTTAATCAATTCCACTTGCTGTTCAGCTGGGTTATGATCTGACACCCCTGTGATGTTGCCACCTGGTTTTTTCAAATCTTTGACCAAGTTAGCACCGATTGGGTCTGTAATAGCAGCCATGATAACAGGTAGGTCTTTTGTAGCACTAGCAAGTCCTTGAGCGGCTGGTGTTGCAATCCCAACAACAACATCGTTTCCATTTGCCACCAATTGTTTACTCATGGTTGCAACCTTGCTCTGATCTCCTTCAGAGTTCATAAAGTCGATTTTTACCTGGTCGTCCTTATATCCTTCTTCAGCTAGTCCATCTTGAATCCCTTGGTAAATCAAGTCCAAGGATGGGTGACTAACAAATTGAAGGACACCAACCTTAGCAACCTTTTGCTCTTCCTTAGCTGCTGGCTTGTTCATAGATGAATAAACCAAGCTAGCCACTACCAATACTGCTAATCCAGCGATAATTCCCATTAAACGTTTATTTTTCATACTTTTTCTCCTTTTAAATCACTTGTATAATACTCTTTTCACTCAAAACAAGCGACGCCATCGTCTAAATTTCATAATCTTTCCTCCCATAGAAAAAATCCTCACACAAAAAACTTGTGTGAGGACGTCGATGCGCGGTGCCACCTCAATTATAGGGACTATCCCTATCGCTCTTTCTCGCATTCACGAGTTGCACTGTAAGGTGTGCTCACCGAATTTTTATGATTTCAAATTCTTTATAACATTCAGCCCAATTTTCATCACTTTCATCTATCTGTTTCCACCAACCACAGACTCTCTTAAAAACTTCAATGATTACTTTCTGAATGTTTAAATTATATCATTTTTCAATTACT
>CAUVGG010000042.1:0-6380 GCA_963551305.1 uncultured Streptococcus sp. | reverse complement strand
TTTGCGTAAAAAATGTTACAATATTAAAATTTGAACGAAATAAGACAAAAAAACGACTAGGTTTCCAGTCGTTACAATTCATTCAATAAATACTCAAATAATTCTAAGTTGCCATCCTCTTTATTGACCAAAAATTCTGGATGCCACTGCAAACCAATAATACGGTGTTCATCGATAGATTCGATTGCTTCAATCGTTTGGTCACGTGGATCTACTGCAGTTACGCGGAAATTAGGTGCCAAGTCTTTAATACTTTGACGATGAACTGAGTTTACTTGACTTTCTTTACCAAATAACTTAGCCACCACGCTTCCTTCTACTGTCTCAATAGTATGAGATGTTCCAAAAGGCAAGCCTTGCCAGTGACCCTCAATTTCTTGGTGGAGGGTGCCGCCAAAAGCAACGTTTACCAACTGAACGCCACGACAGATTGCCATAATTGGTTTATTCTGACGAAGCGCTTCTTTCAAGAGGGCTAGTTCAAACTCATCGCGTACAAGGTTGTAATCATCGCTCTCAATAGTCTTTTTCTCTCCATAAAACTGAGGATGGACATTTTGCCCACCTGTCAAGATGAGTTTGTCAATCATTTCCACATAATCGCGCACAATGGACTCATCTCCTACAGGAATTACTAAAGGGAGACCACCGACTTGACGAATGCTCTCTGCAAATTTACAGGATACAGATGAGTGAATGTTTTTCCCTTCTGCATCTACAGGACATAGATTTGCAGCAACTCCTACAACCGTTCTAGCCATGATGTGTCTCCTTTCGATTTTCTTGCGACAGTCTTATCTTATCACTCCAACCCTTTCCTGTCTAATATGTTTTTTTAAAGACCGTGATAAGTATTTTTTATGGACAAGAAAAAGCTGCCCAATAAGGACAACTTTTCTATTCGAAAACAAATTGATTGTGATACAGTTCCGAGTAGAAACCGCCGAGCTTGAGCAACTCGTGATGATTTCCACGTTCAATGACCTCTCCATCTTTGAGGACAATAATCTGATCGGCATTGAGGATGGTCTTGAGACGATGGGCAATGACAAAACTGGTTCGACCTGCTACAACTGCCTCCATGGCATGTTGAATTTTGCTTTCTGTTACGGTGTCCACATTGGAAGTCGCTTCATCTAAAATTAGGACTTGAGGATCTGTCATCAAGGTCCGAGCGATGGAAATCAATTGTTTCTGACCAGTCGAGAAGATATTTTGCTCATCATCAATAAGGGTATCATACTTGTCAGGCAAGCTTTCAATGTAGTCATGAATATGAGTTGCCTTGGCAGCTGCTTCGACCATTTCCTGACTGGCATCTGGCACACCGAAGCGGATATTGTCCCGAATTGTTCCACTAAACAAGACCGAATCCTGCAAGACAATCCCGACCTTGCTCCGCAGGCTGTCTAAGTCGTAGTCCCGGATGTCTTTTCCATCAAAAGAAATGCTACCTGCATCCACATCGTAGAAACGATTGATGAGGTTCATGATGGTCGTTTTCCCTGAACCAGTCGGACCGACAACTGCTATCATCTGCCCCTTAGGAGCTGAAATGCTAACATCTTTTAAAATCGGCTTGTCTGGCACATAAGAGAAATCAATATGACTGATTTCAACACCTTCTCGCAACTCCGTAAAGGCAGGCGCATTTTGCGGACGAATCTCTTCTTCTGCATCGAACATTTCTTGAATACGATCCGCTCCAGTAAAGGCCAACTGGAGGCTCCCCCAACTCGCAGCCACCTGGATAATCGGCTGGTAGTACTGCTGAGAAAATTGGGTAAACATGACGATCAAACCTAGGGCTGTCGTTGTTTCGATACTTGGATCGTTCAGCAGGACCGCAGAACCTGCAAAAATAACGATGGCCGTATTGACCAAGCTCATCCCATTCATAACAGGAAACAGGATGCCTGAGAACATTCTCCCTTTAAAGGTTGCCTTGCGCACGCGCTCATTTTGCTCCACAAAGCCTGCTACGATGTCGTCTTGAATTCCTTGTACGATAACAGCTTTCTGTCCAGAAATACTCTCGTCCATGTAGGCGTTGAGTTTCCCAACCTCTTTTTGCTGGAGATTGGTGTACTTGCGGGCCATTTTCACGATGAAAACCAGCATGAGAAAGGCCACTGGGGTGCTGGCTACTGTTATTAGGGCTAGCGTCACATTTCTTGAAAACATGACAAAAATCAAACCGATGTAAAGAGCAATATTGCTCATAACCTGAACTAGGCTTTCATTGAAGGCTTGAAGGATGTTGTCCAAGTCACTCGTGAAGCGAGAAAGGATGTCGCCATCCTGATGGCGGTCAAAGAAAGAAACCGTCAAACGAGAAAGTTTGCCAAAGAGGCCCTTACGCATCTCATTTGTTGACTCAGCAATCACACGAGTCATAAAGGTCATGTAAATCAAACTGGATACTACTAGGGCGAGGACAACCAGAGCTAGATTCAGCATCAGAGCTGATAAACTCTGCCAGGCTAGTTCGGAAGTTCCATTTTGATAAGCCAGAACTAGGTTAGCGAGCTCTGTTACTGCTTGACCTGAAAAAACTGGAAAGAGGGCTTGGGCAATCGTCGCAACTGCAACCATCAGAATCACAATGACAAAGGAGAACTTGTAAACTTTAAAATAATTCCAGAAAAATCGAACGGTTTTCATTTTATTCCTCCTTTCCCTTTTGTGTTTCGTAGATTTCGCGGTAGACAGCATTGCTAGCTACCAAGTCTGCATGTGTTCCTTGACCAATCAATCGCCCTTGGTCCAAGACCAAAATCTTGTCTGCATGGACGACTGAACTGATTTTTTGAGCGATGATAATGGTTGTTGTCCCTTTCAAATCTTTGTTCAAAGCCTCCTGTACGAGTCTTTCTGACTTTGCATCTAGGGCTGAAGTCGAATCGTCAAAAATCAGGATACGGGGATTGCTGACAATCCCACGGGCAATCGACATCCGTTGTTTTTGTCCACCAGAAAAGTTGGTGCCACGTTCTTCGACCTGACTCTCAAATTTGTTTTCCATGCGTCCGATAAATTCGCTGGCTTGGGCGATTCGTGCTGCACGTTCCATTTCTGACACGCTGGCATTGCCTTTTCCTTGACGAAGATTATCTGCAATTGTCCCGCTAAAGAGAATAGCACGTTGCAAGACGATGGAAACTGTTTTACGCAAGGTTCCCTCGCTGACGTCTCGAATATCCTTGCCACCAATCTTGATAGATCCCTCCTGTGGATCAAAAAGTCGTGGAATTAACTGAGCTAGAGTGGACTTCCCTGCTCCAGTAGCCCCAACCACACCGATCATCTGACCAGGCGCAATTTCAAAGGTTACATTCTTCAGCATAGGCTCATCGTCATTGGGATAGGTGAAGGTTACATTTTCAAAAGAGAGACTTCCTTCTAACTCCTCATCTGGGAGATCTTTAAAGGTCATCGCTGGCTCGGTATCTAGAATTTCGCGGACACGACGCAAGGAAATCATGGCACGGCTGACAGAATTTCCTAAAAATCCAACCATGATGATGGTAAAGATAATCTGGCTGAGATAGTTGATAAAGGAAGCAATAGAGCCCACAACAGATGGATCTGACTGAGCCATGCCTGCCACCAACCAGATAGAGAGGAAGACCGCTCCATAGCCGACTAGCATCATAACAGGTTCTATAACTGAGAAGGCATAACCGATATAAAGATTTTGCCCGAGAAGTTCATCTGAAACCTCAGTAAATTTGTCAAATTGTGCTTTTTCCTGTACAAAGGATTTGACCACGCGCACACCACGTAGATTTTCCTTAGCGATAGCATTGATCCGTTCAAGAAGGGCTTGAAACTTAGCAAATCGTGGCCCCATCATCCCCATCATGATGGCTGTAAGTGCAAAGATTAGGAGCACCATGAGGACAATCACCCACCAAAGTGACGGGAGAGTGTGAACCGCCAAAATAAAGGAACCAATAAAAAGAAGAGGGAGACGGAAGAGGATTTGAAAAGCCATCATCACCACGTTCTGAATTTGGTTGATATCATTGGTCATACGGACGACAAGGTTACCCGCATTAAACTGCTCGATATTGGCATAAGAAAAAGTCTGGATCTTGCGAAAAGCGTCTTCCCGAAGGTCCGAAGACACTCCTTGAGCAATGTAGGCTGCAAGCGTTACATTGACCCCACCTGCAACCAGACCGACTAGGGCTACTCCTATCAGCCAAGCGCCAATACTATAAATAGCCTCATTTTGCCCGGCCAACAAAGCCTCTAACACCTCTTGCAAATAGCGCGGTTGCAAGAGCGAACTCGCAACCATCAAGCCTGTCATCATTAAGGATGCCAAGGCTTGCCATTTATAGGTTTTTATTTTTTTAATGAGCATATTTCCTCCTAATAAAATAGATAAAGGGAGCGACATCCTGCGTCAGCTCCTTCTCATTCGTTCATATTGATGCTATTCTAGCAAAAAAGAGGAATCTTGTCAAAGAAGTCTCCTTATTATAAATTAGTGCGCTTTCATATAC
This sequence comes from uncultured Streptococcus sp., assembly GCA_963551305.1. GTDB lineage: Bacteria > Bacillota > Bacilli > Lactobacillales > Streptococcaceae > Streptococcus. Next base: position 1,866 of record CAUVGG010000042.1, on the reverse strand, counting down.
AGGTGATGCATGAAAAGGCTTTTTATGGTAAAATGAAAGGAAGAACTCTTACAAGGAGGAAAAGATGAAGAAACAAACCATCGCTGTCTTGGGTCCTGGTTCTTGGGGAACTGCCCTTTCGCAGGTCCTAAACGACAATGGACACGAGGTTCGAATTTGGGGAAATATTTCTGACCAAATTGATGAAATCAATAACCAACATACAAACAAACGCTACTTCAAAGATATCCTACTCGACGAAAAGATCAAAGCCTATCATGACTTGGAAGAAACACTAAAGGATGTGGATGCTGTTTTATTTGTAGTCCCAACAAAAGTAACGAGACTGGTTGCCCAACAAGTAGCAAAGGTGCTTGATCACAAGGTTGTCATCATGCATGCCTCCAAAGGATTGGAACCAGATAGCCACAAACGTCTATCAACCATTCTTGAGGAGGAAATCCCAGCTGACCTTCGCAGTGATATCGTCGTTGTTTCAGGGCCGAGCCATGCTGAGGAAACTATTGTACGGGATATTACCTTGATTACAGCAGCCTCTAAAGACCTCGAAACTGCCCAGTACGTTCAAAATCTCTTTAGCAATCACTACTTCCGTCTCTATACTAATACGGATGTTATCGGGGTTGAAACCGCTGGTGCTCTCAAAAACATCATTGCAGTTGGCGCTGGGGCACTACATGGACTAGGGTTTGGCGACAATGCCAAGGCGGCTATCATTGCCCGTGGCTTGGCAGAAATCACCCGTCTAGGAGTCGCTCTTGGAGCTAATCCTCTAACTTATAGCGGTCTTTCTGGAGTTGGGGATTTGATTGTAACGGGAACATCTGTCCACTCTCGTAACTGGAGGGCCGGTAATGCTCTCGGTCGTGGAGAATCCCTCGCAGACATTGAGGCTAATATGGGTATGGTCATTGAAGGCATTTCAACGACTCGAGCGGCTTATGAACTGGCTCAGGAATTGGGTGTTTACATGCCAATCACGCAGGCCATCTACCGAGTTATCTATGAAGGTATCAATATCAAAGAAGCCATCAGTGACATCATGAACAATGAATTTAAAGCAGAAAACGAATGGTCGTAGACCTTCATAGAAAGGAACATTTATGAAACAAAAAGTCAGAAAAGCAGTCATCCCTGCCGCTGGATTGGGAACTCGTTTCCTCCCAGCAACTAAGGCCTTAGCCAAGGAAATGTTGCCAATCGTGGACAAGCCAACTATCCAGTTTATCGTTGAAGAAGCCCTCAAATCTGGTATCGAAGACATTTTGGTTGTGACTGGTAAGTCAAAACGTTCCATTGAGGACCACTTCGACTCAAACTTCGAATTGGAATACAACCTCAAAGAAAAAGGGAAAACAGATCTTTTGAAGCTAGTTGATGAAACAACTGGCATGCGTCTGCATTTTATCCGCCAAACTCATCCACGTGGTCTCGGCGATGCTGTTTTGCAAGCCAAGGCTTTCGTCGGAAATGAACCTTTTGTCGTGATGCTTGGGGATGACTTGATGGATATCACCAACGAAAAAGCTGTTCCGCTCACCAAACAACTCATGGATGACTACGAGCGTACACACGCGTCCACTATCGCTGTTATGCCAGTCCCTCATGACGAAGTATCTGCTTATGGGGTTATTGCTCCGCAAGGCGAAGGAAAAGACGGCCTTTACAGTGTTGAAACCTTTGTTGAAAAACCAGCTCCAGAGGATGCTCCTAGCGACCTTGCTATTATTGGCCGCTACCTCCTCACACCTGAAATTTTCCAAATCTTGGAACACCAAAAACCAGGTGCAGGAAATGAAATTCAGCTGACCGATGCAATCGACACCCTCAATAAAACACAACGTGTATTTGCTCGTGAGTTCAAAG
>CAUVGG010000041.1:0-6462 GCA_963551305.1 uncultured Streptococcus sp. | reverse complement strand
TAGAATTTCAGGAAAGATTAGGGATTGTTTTAGAGGCATTTACAAAAAATAATTCCAGTAAACTTAACTCTATATGCCCTTACTGCAATAAAAAACTCCCTAAACCAAATGAAACAGTAAACTATGTTAAAAAAACTCTACAACATCTTTCCGAAAAACTATAATTTTCTTGAAATATATATAAGTCTATGCTATACTACTAGTAGACTTATATATGGAGAGAACACATGAAACGTGAGATTTTACTGGAACGAATCGACAAACTAAAACAAATCATGCCCTGGTATGTTCTGGAATACTACCAATCTAAGCTGGCTGTTCCCTATAGTTTTACAACCTTGTACGAATATCTCAAGGAATACGATCGTTTTTTCGGCTGGGTTTTAGAGTCTGGGATTTCAAATGCTGATACAATTGCTGATATTCCTTTATTGGTCTTGGAAAATATGTCAAAGAAAGATATGGAATCCTTTATTCTTTATCTACGAGAACGACCTTTGCTGAATGCTAACACAACAAAGCAAGGTGTTTCACAGACAACTATCAATAGGACCTTGTCAGCTCTTTCCAGTCTTTATAAGTATCTGACCGAGGAAGTCGAAAATGACCAAGGTGAGCCCTATTTCTATCGTAATGTAATGAAGAAAGTTTCAACCAAGAAAAAGAAAGAAACACTGGCTGCTAGAGCTGAAAACATTAAGCAAAAACTCTTTCTAGGTGATGAGACAGAAGGTTTTTTGACTTATATCGACCAGGAGTACCCACAACAGCTCTCAAATCGCGCCTTATCCTCCTTTAATAAAAATAAAGAACGTGATTTAGCCATTATTGCCCTTCTCTTGGCGTCTGGTGTCCGCCTATCTGAAGCTGTTAATCTGGATCTTCGAGATCTCAATCTTAAGATGATGGTGATTGATGTCACTCGAAAAGGTGGAAAACGTGACTCCGTTAATGTTGCTGCCTTTGCTAAGCCTTATTTAGAGCAATATCTTGCCATTCGAGACAAACGATATAAGACAGAAAAGACCGATACAGCCCTATTCTTAACCTTGTATCGAGGTGTTCCGAACCGGATTGATGCTTCTAGTGTTGAAAAGATGGTGGCCAAGTATTCAGAAGACTTCAAAGTCCGTGTAACACCCCACAAACTTCGCCATACCCTAGCAACCCGTCTCTATGATGCAACCAAATCACAGGTTTTGGTCAGCCACCAGCTAGGACATGCCAGCACACAAGTTACTGATTTGTATACTCATATAGTAAATGACGAACAAAAAAATGCCTTGGATAGCTTGTGAGATACATAATATAAATTATGTAATATCTTTAGTCTACAAAAAGAGCGTAGATCTTTGATAGAATTTTACGCTCTTCTATTCTCTCTATAAAAACTCAATCCAATAATTTCTGTGAGGTTCGATAATAACTGGCTTCCCCCAAAATGATTTTAGATATGCGAGGTTAGCTGGACTAATAGATCCGTTTTCGCTATTATACTTCTCTGCACTCTCTTCCGTTAAAAAGCATTTAACTGCTTCATATGGTGTACCATCGCTCGCTATCCGATCAATTCCTAAATAAGCAATTTCATCACCAGCTTTTGGAATATCTGTAAATAGTTTACCAATAAAATAAACCGTCTTATCTTTCATTAATTCATAAGCCTTACTATTTTCCAGTCTGTTATTCGCTGCAGCGTACATAATACAAAAACTATCTACAATATCTTTCAAAGGTATTAATTCTTCTTTACTAACCATAATTTCGTCGGGAGCAAGTCCACCAATGATTAAGTTTTTATAATAAGGTTGTTGAATGATATTATCTAAAGCCATTCCTAATGGTAGTTGGACAGCTTGATAGCCTAATGGTTCTAGCTCTTGCTTTTTCTGGTCAAGATGTTCTTGTGTAATACTGACATTCAAATCATATGGACTGGAAGATTGTTGCTTCCTAAAAAAAGCCACTACGATACGATCTAACTGTTCAAATAGACCAAGATTTGCCACTGGAACTTTAATCATTGAATTTGATCCCCTTTTTGTTTCAGACTTCCTCTATATTATACTCTCATTTTTTTGAATATCAAGTTTAAGATAAAAGATATCCATGTTGAATGGATATCTTTGACTTTATTCGACAACTGCCTCGGCAATTTCTTCTGCTGTAATTCCAGCGAAGTAACGACCTAGGTTGATGGTTTGAAGAGCTTTAAGAACATCTTCTCGTTCGTATTTCACTCCACGAAGGACATCTTCTACAGCTGCAACGTCTTCAATACCAAAGAAGTCACCATAGATCTTGATATCTTGGATTTTTGATTCAATGACGTTGGCAAAAACTTCAACCTTACCACTAGTGAATTTTGTTCCACGACGGACGTTAAACTCAGGCGATTTACCGTAGTTCCAGTCCCAAGTACCAAACTTGGTATCCTTGATACGATTGATTTCCGCCAATTCTTCTTCTGAAAAGACGTATTCAGTCATCTCTGGGTACTCTTTTTTCATGTATTCCAATAGCAAATCACGGAATTCTTCAACTGTGATTTTTTCTGGTAATTCATTGACAATATTGGTAACACGAGCACGGACGGATTTCACACCTTTTGATTCGAATTTGTCTTTTGAAACCTTGAGGGCGTTAGCAAGGACTGATAAATCAACGTCAAAGAGCAAGCAACCATGGTGCATAATACGGCCATTGATATAGGCTTGGGCATTGCCACAGAATTTCTTGCCATCAATCTCTAGGTCATTGCGGCCTGTGAATTCAGCCTTAACACCTAGTTGAGCCAAGGTATTGATAACTGGGGTTGAGAAGCTCTTGAAGTCGAAGGCCTTGTTTTCATCTTCTTTTGAGATAATCGTGTAGTTGAGGTTGTTCAGATCGTGATAAACAGCTCCACCACCACTGATACGGCGGACCACCTCAATACCATTTTCGCGAACATAATCACGGTTGATTTCTTCGATAGTATTCTGGTGACGCCCAACAATGATAGATGGTTTGTTAATCCAAAGAAGGAAGATTTGATCCTCATCTAGTAAGTGTTTAAAGGCATATTCTTCCAAGGCGATATTAAAGGCAGTGTCGTTTGAATGATTGATAATATATTTCATAGTATTTCCAAAAATTTAGTTTTTAAATTCTGTTCATAGCAATCAAATTTTCTAAAGTGGTAAAAAGAAATGTAACGTGTTATCGTTACATTTCTCGGAAAAATTGAGACAAGAGGCTCAATTTTTAGGCATGGAACTCTAATAGAGGTCGCTGCCGTCCGTACTACTTTAAGAAAATTTAGTTGAAAAACTTATTTATTTTTTCTTAGGTGAATGGATGGCCATTCCTAGAACATCCGCAAACGCTTCGTACATCACTTCAGAATAGGTTGGATGTCCGTGGATGGTCTTAAGCATTTCTTCAACAGTAATTTCCATTTCAATAATGCTTGACGCTTCGTTGATCAATTCTGCAGCTGCAGGACCGATGATATGAACACCAAGGATTTCTCCGTATTTCTTATCTGCAATGACTTTTACGAAACCTTGAGCAGCATCCGATGCAATAGCACGTCCATTCGCAGCAAAGTTAAATTTACCGATGGCTACATCGTATTTCTCACGAGCTTGTTCTTCAGTTAGACCTACTGCTGCTACTTCAGGAAGAGTGTAGATAGCTGCAGGAGTCAAGTTAAGTTTGGCAACAGCATGATTTCCTTTAAGGGCATTTTCAGCAGCAACTTCACCCATGCGGAAGGCCGCGTGCGCCAACATCTTAGTACCATTGATATCACCTGGTGCGTAGATACCTGGAACAGAAGTTTCCATGTATTCGTTGACCTTGATACGTCCACGATCCAATTCAAACTCAACATCGCCAATACCTTCAAGATCTGGAACACGACCGATTGAAAGAAGGGCTTTATTTGCAATGATATCGTCTTTTCCTTCAACTTTAATACGAAGTTGACCATTTTCCTCGATGATTTCTTGCAGTTTTGTACCTGTTAAGATGGTCATTCCTTTACGCTCAAGGATCAAACGAAGGTTCTTAGAAACTTCAGCATCCATAGCTGGAACGATACGGTCCATCATTTCGATAACAGTTACTTTTGACCCAAATGTCATGAAGGCTTGACCAAGTTCGATACCGACAACACCACCACCGATGATAACAAGGCTTTCTGGAACTTCGTTCATTTCAAGAATGTCGTCACTTGTCATCACGAGTGATGATTCCATACCAGGAACGTTAATCTTGCTGACTTTTGAACCACCAGCAAGGATGATTTTCTTGGTTTCAAGCAATTCAGAACCATTTACCAAGACATTTTTGTCTTTAGTGATGGTACCAATTCCCTTATGAACAGTAACACCGTAGCTACGAAGAAGACCTGCAACTCCGCCAACCAAGGTATTGACAACCTTAGACTTGGTTTCAAGGAGTTTGTCCATATCTACAGTGAAGTTTGGATTTTCAATGACGATACCACGGTTTGCTGCATGACCGATGTTTTCGATGATTTCAGCATTGTGAAGGTAGGTCTTCGTTGGGATACAACCACGGTTCAAGCAGGTTCCACCGAGTTCAGATTTTTCAACAAGGGCAACCTTACCACCGAGTTGGGCAGCTTTAATGGCTGCCACATATCCAGCAGGACCTCCACCAATTACAACGATATCAAAGGCATCATCGCTCTTACCATCGTCGCTTGAGGCACTAGCTGCAGGTGCAGGTTTTGATTCTGGAGCAGCCGCTCCAGCTGTTGGGATATTTTCCCCTTCTTCACCAAGGTAACCGATAACTTCAGTTACTGGAACGGTTTCACCATCTCCTTTAAGGATAGCAATCAAGTATCCATCTTCTTCGGCTTCCAATTCCATGCTGACTTTGTCAGTCATGATTTCCAAAAGGATTTCTCCTTCTTTTACAAATTCTCCGACTTTTTTATTCCATTGGACGATTTGTCCTTCTGTCATATCCACGCCGGCTTTTGGCATAATTACTTCTAAGGCCATGTCTTACTTCCTTTATCTATATCTCTAAAAATAAATACTGTATTTTTAAACCAACATTGAGATTGGGTTCTCAATTAAGGCTTTCAAGTCTTTCATAAACTTAGCACCAGCCATACCATCTACGACACGGTGGTCAATGGTTAATCCTAGGCTCATGATAGGGCGAATCACAATTTCACCATTGACGACTACAGGTTTCTCAACTGTTGAGCTCACCCCGAGGATAGCTGAGTTTGGTTGGTTAATAATCGGACCAAAGGACTGAACGCCAAACATTCCCAAGTTACTGATTGTAAATGTTGAATTTTGAAGTTCACTTGGAGCTAATTTACCATCCAAGGTACGACCAATGACATCTTTGAAGGCTACAACCAACTCTGAAAGGCTCATCTTTTCAGCATTGTAAACAACAGGCGTCATCAATCCATTATCCATCCCAACTGCCATAGCAAGGTTGACATAGTTGTGAGTGACAATGGTCTTGCCATCTTCAGTCAATGAAGCGTTGATGTATGGGTGTTTCATCAATGTCTTAACAACAGCCAGTGAAAGAAGGTCTGTAACCGTAACTTTCTTACCAGTTGCTTCCATGATTGGATCAAGAACCTTCTTACGAAGGGCCAACATTTCTGACATATCGACATCATAGTTGAGTGTGAAGGTTGGCGCAGTTAGGTAGGATTCAACCATACGTTGGGCGATAACCTTACGCATTGGTGTCATTGGAATACGCTCAATCTCACCATAAGGAGTGATAGTATCTGGAACTTCTTCCGCTTTTTCAATTTGAGCAGGAGACTTGATGGTGTCGTTTTCGATATTTTCAGGAAGTAAGGCCAAAACATCCTTCTTCATGATCTTACCACGATGACCCGTTCCTTGGATTTCCTGCCAAGCAATGTTATGTTCGAGGGCAATTCGTTTTGCAAGTGGCGAAATGCGAACCACGTTTGTGTCTTTATAAGTTTCCACGTCTTCTTTGTGGACACGACCGTTTGCACCTGAGCCAGAAACGTCGTAGAGGTTGATCCCTAGATCATCCGCTAACTTTCTAGCCGCAGGAGTCGCTCTTAGCTTGTCATCAGCCATGACCTCTCCAATTCTATACTAAGATATTAAGGACGAAGAGGGCAATGAAAAAATAGGAGATTGACGATGTGTTCGATGAACACAAGGAAATCTATCTTTTTTTCGCAGACCTCCGTCCGAATTCAATTACATGATACTAAGGGCGTAAAAAGCGACTGAAAAATAGGAAATCTACGCAGACTTTGATGAAGCCAAGGAGATCTATCTTTTTTCCAAGCTTTTAGCCCGTGTTTAACTCTACAAGTAACTTGGACACGAAACATGTCTCAAGTTACTACGGTTGTCGCTATTAGGCGGCCAACCTAGTAGACTTACTAAGTTTTTTATCGAATATTATTGATTCGTCAAAAAA
>CAUVGG010000040.1:0-6466 GCA_963551305.1 uncultured Streptococcus sp. | reverse complement strand
ATTTAAAAAATGCTGTACCGATTCGAACAAAGGTTGAGCCGAACTGAATCGCTTCTTTAAAATCACGACTCATTCCCATACTTAGCTCTGTCATCGGCATATTAGGGATTTGTTTTTCTCTAATTTCTGCTTGCAGAGCCTGCGTATCCTTGAAAATTTCTTTCAATTCATCACTGCCTGCCTCAAAAGGAGCCATGGTCATTAAACCAACATACTCAATCTGATCTAACTTAGCCAATTCTGGCAAAAGTTCTAGCAATTCTTCTTTTGAAAACCCATGCTTGCTTTCTTCCCCAGAAATATTAACCTGCAAGAAACACTTGATAACATGATCTGTTCTCTTTTGAATTTCCTGTGCTAACTTTAGGGAGTCTAAAGCATGAAAGTAATCCACATATGGGATTACTTCTTTTACTTTCCGTCTCTGTAGTGTTCCTATTAAATGCCAAGTGACTGGGTAATCTTTCAAGGCCTGATATTTTTCTAAAAATTTATCAACTCGATTTTCACCGATATGATGGATGCCAAGCGGAAGCAAGGCTTCCGCTGTTTGTACATCTACATATTTTGTCACTGCGATTACTGAAACAGCATCTAGATTACGGTTGGCTTTTTGACTAGCATCAGCAATTTGCTGAAAAACTAATTCAGTGTTTTTTTTCAAATTCATTGATTAACGATTTTTGAAGAATGGAGGTGTATCCAATTCATCCTCATCTTGTGAAACTGGTGTTTCAAAGCGTTCAACTGGTGAAACAACGGGATCTGTTTGGCGAACAATTGACTCACGGCGCAAGTCCCAATCTCCAAAAGCAGATGCTTGGTTGGTTTCAAAGCGACGTGAACTTGATTTAGGCAGTTCTGCTGTCTCTTCCAAGTCGAATTGACGGTCAAATGTATGTGCTTGTGGAGTTTTAGTTGATGGTCGACCAACTGGTTGGTTGGTAGCAGACCCGACTACTTTTTCTAGTCGTTCTTGACGAACACCTGTCGCTACAACAGTCACACGGATTTCATCCTTCATGCTTTCGTCGATAGATGTTCCAAGCCAGATGTTTACACCTTTGCCAGCTGCTTGATTGACGATTTCTGAAGCTTCTTCTGCTTCAATCAAAGTTAAATCAAGACCACCAGTAACGTTGACAATCACATCTTCGGCGCCATCGATAGTTGTTTCAAGAAGTGGAGAGTAAATTGCTTTACGAGCTGCTTCAACAACGCGCTCTTCACCACTACCAATACCGATACCCATAAGGGCATTCCCTTTGTTTGCCATTACAGTCTTCACGTCAGCAAAGTCAAGGTTAATCAATCCTGGGTTCGTGATCAAGTCAGTAATCCCTTGAACACCTTGGCGAAGAACGTTATCTGCTTCACTAAGAGCTTCAAGAAGCGGTGTTTTCTTGTCAACAATTTCAAGTAAGTTATTGTTAGAGATAATCAACAAAGTATCAACATGCTCGCGAAGTTCATTAATTCCTTCTACAGCGTACTGACCACGTTTGCTTCCTTCAAATCCGAAAGGACGTGTCACAACACCAACTGTAAGAGCACCAAGATCTTTAGCGATACGTGCAATAACAGGGGCAGCACCTGTACCAGATCCACCACCCATACCAGCAGTGATGAAGACCATGTCTGCACCGCTGATTGCTTCCGTCAAAGCTTCTTCGCTTTCTTCTGCAGCTTTACGTCCAACTTCTGGACGACCTCCAGCACCCAAACCACGAGTCAATTTGGGACCAAGTTGGATAACGGTTTCTGCTTTCGTACTGCTAAGTGCTTGTACATCAGTGTTGGCTGCGATAAATTCTACACCAGCAACACCTTCGTCAACCATGCGGTTGATGGCGTTACCACCACCACCACCGACACCAATTACCTTAATAACTGCGCCTTGAGCTGCTGCTGTATCAAATGAAAATGTCATAATTTCTTATCCTCTTTTATTCATCAAACATGCTTCCGATTAAACCACGGAAACGTTCTGTTAGCTTTGGTTTACTTTGAGAACTTGCTTGGAATTCTTCCTTGGGAGCAACTGGAGCTTCCTGTACAGTTTCAACTGGAGTTGTCTGTGTTGGGCTTGGTTGCGCCACAGGATTCAAACGTTGATTTGGAATGCCAAAGTTGATTGGTTTTTGACGAAGGAATTCATCTCCTTTAACTGCTTTTTGAGCAAGAAGATTGACTTCAGTCAATTTACCAGCAAACTCAGATAAACTAATCACGTGAGCAAATGCAGGGTTGCGAATTCCAACCTGATTTGGAACATAGAGTTTTACTCGAACACCAAATACTTCTTGGGCTAATTCAACAACGCCCGGCAAAATTGCATTTCCACCGATAAGGACGATACCTCCTGCCAAATCCAACAAGTGTCTTCTTTCCAACTCTTGTTTGATTTGGTCAAAGATATGTTTGATACGTGCTGAAATAATTTCTGCCAAGTAGCTTTCTGTCACTTCAACAGGTTCTACTTCGCCAATTACTTCAACTTGGAAAGTTTCATTACTTGCAAGTGGAACGTAAGCTTCACCATAGTTCAGTTTCAAACTTTCTGCAATCTTTTGAGATGTTTTCAAGACTTTAGAAATGTCTTTTGTAACGTAATCTCCACCTTCTTGGTAGATGTTGGTGAATTGCAATTCTTGGTTGCGGATAGTCGCTACAGTAGTCTGACCTCCACCCATGTCAATGACAGTCGCACCAAATTCACGTTCGCCTTCATTGAGAACGGAGTTCACAATCGCCAAAGGTGAAATAATCACATTATCAACCTGGATACCTACACGTTCGACCGTCTTGCGAAGATTGTGTAGAATCGTACGAGGACCTGTGTAAAGCAGACCACGCATTTCCAAACGGACACCCATCATACCACGAGGGTCACGGATTCCTTGGAAACCATCCACGATGAACTCTTCAGGAATGAAGGTAATCACTTCACGATCAGGAGTCATGCTCTTTGTCAAAGCTGATTTAACAACATCTTCAACATCCTGATCTGTGATTTCTTTTGTATCTGATGTTACAGGAATCATTCCTTGTGTTGGTTCGACCTGCAGAAGATTTGCTGGAAGACCAACGTTGACAGACTTGATAGAAATACCTGCTTTCTCTTCTGCCTGTGTGATTGCGGATTTGATTGCCGAAGCAGCCGCTTCAATATCAACAATAATTCCGTCTTTTACACCTTTACTTTTGGCATTACTAACACCAATTACATTTACTTCGCCATCTCTATGCTCAGCAACTAACACCTTAATGGAGCTAGTTCCGATATCTAAGCCTGTAAAAAAACCATCTCTAGTCATTACATCGCATCCTCTCTATCTTCCAAGTTTCTCACTTCTATTTAATAACTATGTTTGGGCATAGCTATTCAAAGAATATTATAACACAAAAAAACTAATCATGCTTAGTTTTTCGTAAATTTCCTGCATGTTTTTTGAGAACATATTAGAAAATTTTTCTTCTGGAAAAAGTTTTTGATGTTCTTGTCAACAATTCGATAATATTTATAACCCATCAAAAAAAGAAGGTCTTTTTAGACCTTCTCTTGAATAAATTCTTCCGATTTTTGCTGTAAAAAAATCTCTAGCAATTTTGCTGTTACGCAAATTACTATCACGATAACGCTCGAAACAATAAGGTAATTCAAAAGTTGTCCGTGATCTCCAACAAGTGGCGGTCTCGTTAAGAAACCATAATCCCCACTGACAACTAAATTAACAACCCATATCAAAGCGTTCAAGGTGAAGGTAATCACCGCTACATTTTTGAAGTTGAGCAGGGAAGCTTCATAATTCTTAAACAAGTATAGGAGCGCATTCCCCAAAAGTGCCACGTGCCCGATGATAAAGGACAGGATGGTCACGTGCGGAAACGGATAAGGGTCAAAGAGTGGGTATGCCAGAGCAGCGGTTGCTCCAAAAGTTCCTAGAAGGGCAAAGTATTGCTTGTACTTGGAAGTTCCTGGTATCAATAGCATAACAAACATGGCGATACGGCAATGATAGAAGGGCAAACTTTCTGATAAGGGCATTTGATTCCCCCAATACCAGCTATACAGAACAATCAGTTGAAGAGACTGAAGGATCTGAATAAAGCGCTGGTAAGCCACCTTGTCACGGTAACGATATGAAACATAGAAAGTAAGAGCCAATAAACTTAACAAACCAATATACCAGTGGAGTTCAAACTGGGGCGGTTCTGATATCTGTGTGGTAAATAATTGTTCCCACAAATTCATATTCTATTCCTCGTTCATCTAGCTAGAGGCAGTAAAAAATTCACTTTCCCCAGCTTTTAAATTTTTTGAAAAACTTGATTCTATGCTATTCATAGAACACTTGCGTCTTAAATTCGCAACCTATTATATCATTTGTATTGCAGAAATGCACTTTACAGACACCCTTTTTTGATTTGTCGACTTCTCTAGCACAAACTAATCGACATATTGGTCTCTTTGTCCTTTATAAACTTGCCAAAGAATCTCCATTTGCTCCTTGGTGATGCGTTTTTCAGATAAGAATGGCAATTGGTCAATGGCAAAAAATTGAAGCTCAGCAATTTCTTGATTCTCTTGAAATTGTCCATCAAGAAGTTGGCATTCAAAGACAAACTTTGCATATTGTTTGCTCTGTAGTTGGAAACGATTGGTGTCAAAAACTGCAAGTAACCTTTCAGCTTTTGCTGTAAAGCCGGTTTCTTCTTCAATTTCTTTGAGAATATTTTCGGTTGGAGAGTAGCCGACTTCACCAAATCCACCTGGCAAAGCCCAGCTATCCTCTCCTTTTCCTCTAACTAAACATACTTTTTCATCCTCAACAATCCAAGCACGGACGTCCATCAGAGGAGTTGCATAAGCGGACGTTGGTTTCAAGACTTCTGCCACTTCTTCTGCATCGAGGTCTGATACCTGATTCAACATTTCAGATAACAGGCTTCGCAAGTCCTCGTAACGCTCGCGGTCAAAAGGATCTTTTGTAAAGGTTAATCCAGTATCTGTAATGGCAATCATTCTTTGCAGATACTTGGCAAAATCACTTGCATTCATTTTCTAAACTTTCTACCAACTTGGCTAGATTCATAGAGTTTGAGCCTTTGAGCAGAATTTGGTCATTGGCACCGAGTCTTTCCTTAACTTGCTTGACAAGGTCTTCAAATTGATCTTCGCTCGCAGTTTTCTTAAAGTAGAATACATGACCGATTGGGAACATTTGACTAGCCAGTTGGCTTAATTCCGCAATATCTTCTCCATAGAAAATAACGGTATCCAGCACATCTGGCGAGAGGCTCAAAATCATCTGATTATGGAGTTGAACAGACTGGCTACCTAATTCCTTCATATCCGCCAAAACTGCTATTTTCTTGCCTCCTTCGTTGGCTGGGATGGCAGAGAATGTCTCCAAAATCAACTTCATAGCAGTGGGATTGGCATTGTATACGTCAGACAGAATATCTGCTCCATTGGCTGCTTTCTTCCACTCGGTGCGGTTACGCGTCAATTCTAGGTTCTGGAAAGCCTGACGAATCTGTTCCTCTGAAACTCCTTCTTGTAGAGCCACATAAGCAGCAATCATAGCATTGGTGGCATTGTACTTACCTGTCACTGGCAAATCAAGGGCTTGCTCCAAGAAATTGGCCTTAAAGGTCAGACTATCCTTGCGTTCAAGCAAGTCTGTAATTTCCAGCTCTGCTCCTTGTCCAAAACGAACCACCTTTTTATCTGTTGGCAAGTAGTCCTCTACAATAGGGTCAGCTGGCGCCAAAAGCAAAGAACCTGAAGCCATACCGTCTGCAATTTGCATCTTCCCTTTAGCAATCTCTGAACGGTCTTTGAAAAAGGCCAAATGGGCTTCACCAACCAAGGTCACGATGGCTGTCTTTGGGTGTGCCAATTCAGACAAGAGATGGATATCTCCCAAGTGATCCTGTCCCATCTCCAAGACCAACTTTTCTGTCGCCTCAGGCATGTGAAGAACCGTGTAGGGAAGGCCAATCTCGTTATTGTAATTGCCTTGGGTTTTGTAGGTCTTGTAGGTTGTTGATAGCAAATGCGCCAGCATATCCTTGGTCGTTGTCTTGCCATTTGAACCCGTAACAGCAAAGACATCAACTGCCGTTTTTTCAAGATAGTAGGCTGCGAGGGTTTGAAAGGCAGACAACACATCGTCTACTAGAATGTAGGGATGATTTGCAACCTCTTTCTCAGACAGGGTTACTACTGCACCATTTTCAAAAGCTGTTTCGATAAAATCGTGGCCATCACGCGCACCTTTGAGGGGCACAAATAAGTCCCCTGCAGCAATCAAACGACTGTCAAACTCAGCTTTTTCTAACTGAGCATCCGCAAAAAGACTAACATCATTTTTAGCTCCAACAGCTTGGGCAACTTCATGGATCGTTAATTTCATTTCTACTCCTTTAAAAAGGGTTGAAGTCCGAGAACTCTAATCAC
>CAUVGG010000039.1:0-6530 GCA_963551305.1 uncultured Streptococcus sp. | reverse complement strand
CTCATCGGGAAGGTTTGATTTTAGGGTCAGCTTGCTCTGAAGGTGAAGTTTTTGACGCAGTCGTTTCCCAAGGTGTGGATGCGGCGGTTGAGGTGGCCAAGTATTATGACTTTATCGAGGTTATGCCACCAGCTATCTATGCACCATTGATTGCTAAAGAGCAGGTTAAGGATATGGAGGAACTCCAAACTATTATCAAGAGTTTGATAGAGGTCGGAGACCGTCTTGGTAAACCTGTTCTGGCTACGGGAAATGTTCACTATATCGAACCAGAAGAAGAAATTTATCGTGAAATTATCGTCCGTAGTTTGGGGCAGGGGGCTATGATTAACCGAACCATCGGTCATGGTGAACATGCCCAACCAGCTCCTTTGCCAAAGGCTCATTTTCGAACAACCAATGAGATGTTGGATGAATTTGCCTTTTTGGGAGAGGAACTGGCTCGTAAACTGGTTATTGAAAACACCAATGCCTTGGCAGAAACCTTTGAGCCTGTTGAGGTGGTTAAGGGTGACCTGTACACGCCTTTCATTGACAAGGCGGAAGAGACAGTTGCTGAGCTGACCTATAAGAAGGCCTTTGAGATTTATGGAAATCCGTTGCCAGATATCGTTGATTTGCGGATTGAAAAAGAATTAACCTCTATTCTGGGTAATGGATTTGCCGTGATTTATCTGGCTTCCCAGATGCTGGTACAACGTTCTAATGAAAGGGGCTACTTGGTTGGTTCTCGTGGGTCTGTTGGCTCCAGTTTTGTTGCGACTATGATTGGGATTACGGAGGTTAATCCTCTCTCTCCTCACTATGTCTGTGGTCAGTGTCAGTACAGCGAGTTTATCACGGATGGTTCTTATGGTTCAGGATTTGATATGCCCAATAAGGATTGTCCAAAGTGTGGCCATAAACTCAGCAAAAACGGACAGGATATTCCTTTCGAGACCTTCCTTGGTTTTGATGGAGACAAGGTTCCCGATATTGACTTGAATTTCTCGGGAGAAGACCAGCCTAGCGCCCACTTGGATGTGCGTGATATTTTTGGTGAGGAGTATGCTTTCCGTGCAGGAACGGTTGGTACGGTGGCTGCCAAGACTGCCTATGGCTTTGTAAAGGGCTACGAGCGGGATTATGGCAAGTTCTATCGTGATGCAGAGGTGGAACGCCTCGCTCAAGGTGCAGCTGGTGTCAAGCGGACTACAGGACAACACCCGGGGGGAATTGTTGTTATTCCTAACTACATGGATGTCTACGATTTTACGCCTGTTCAGTATCCAGCAGATGACGTGACGGCTGAATGGCAGACGACTCACTTTAACTTCCACGATATCGATGAGAATGTCCTCAAACTTGATGTACTGGGGCATGATGATCCGACCATGATTCGGAAATTGCAGGACTTGTCTGGTATTGACCCTAATGAAATTCCCATGGATGATGAAAGCGTTATGGCTCTCTTTTCTGGAACGGAAGTTTTAGGGGTGACGCCTGAGCAAATTGGAACTCCGACGGGTATGCTGGGAATTCCAGAGTTTGGCACCAACTTTGTACGTGGGATGGTAGATGAGACGCATCCTACGACCTTTGCGGAGTTGCTTCAGCTGTCTGGTCTGTCCCACGGTACCGATGTGTGGTTGGGAAATGCCCAGGATCTGATCAAGCAAGGAATTGCGGACCTATCAACTGTTATCGGTTGTCGGGACGATATCATGGTTTACCTCATGCATGCAGGTCTCGAACCTAAGATGGCCTTTACTATCATGGAACGGGTGCGTAAAGGCATGTGGCTAAAGATTTCCGAAGAGGAGCGAAATGGCTATATCGAGGCTATGAAGGCCAATAAGGTGCCAGAGTGGTATATCGAATCCTGTGGGAAAATCAAGTACATGTTCCCTAAAGCCCACGCGGCCGCCTACGTTATGATGGCCTTGCGTGTAGCTTACTTCAAGGTTCACCATCCTATTTATTATTACTGTGCTTACTTCTCAATCCGTGCTAAGGCCTTTGACATCAAGACCATGGGTGCGGGCTTGGATGCCATTAAGCGCAGAATGCAAGAAATCGCTGAAAAACGCAAGAACAACGAGGCCTCTAATGTGGAAATCGATCTCTACACAACTCTTGAGATTGTCAATGAGATGTGGGAACGTGGTTTCAAGTTTGGCAAACTCGATCTCTACCGTAGTCAGGCGACAGAGTTCCTCATCGATGGGGATACCCTCATTCCGCCATTTGTAGCAATGGATGGTCTGGGAGAGAACGTTGCTAAGCAGTTGGTGCGAGCGCGTGAAGAGGGTGAGTTCCTCTCTAAGACAGAACTACGCAAACGCGGTGGACTTTCCTCAACCTTGGTTGAGAAGATGGATGAAATGGGGATTCTCGGCAATATGCCAGAGGACAACCAGTTGAGTTTGTTTGATGATTTGTTTTAAGAATTAGAACGGAGAACATCTTTATGAAACTTAGAATCTTTGCGGAAGACAAACCAGCTGAAAAGGTTTTTGACTATCAGCTAGAGCTGGCAGATGAAACAATTATCCTATCGACAGTGCTTCTGTCGGGTGCCATTGCTTTAGCAGGATTGTTTTCTGCTTTAAAAGAAAAATAGAAAAGGAAGAATAGAATGGTTTTACCAAATTTTAAAGAAAATCTAGAAAAATATGCGAAATTGTTGGTTGCGAACGGAATTAACGTGCAACCTGGTCACACCTTGGCTCTCTCTATCGATGTGGAGCAACGCGAGTTGGCTCATCTGATCGTGAAGGAAGCCTATGCCTTGGGTGCGCATGAGGTCATCGTTCAGTGGACAGATGATGTCATCAACCGTGAGAAATTCCTCCACGCACCGATGGAGCGTCTGGACAATGTGCCAGAATACAAGATTGCTGAGATGAACTATCTCTTGGAGAACAAGGCTAGTCGTCTCGGTGTCCGTTCTTCTGACCCAGGTGCCTTGAACGGGGTGGACGCTGACAAGCTTTCAGCTTCTGCCAAAGCTATGGGGCTTGCCATGAAGCCGATGCGCATCGCAACTCAATCCAACAAGGTTAGCTGGACAGTGGCGGCCGCTGCTGGACTTGAGTGGGCTAAGAAAGTCTTTCCAAATGCTGCGAGCGATGAAGAAGCAGTTGATCTCCTTTGGGACCAAATCTTCAAAACTTGCCGTGTCTACGAAGCAAATCCTGTTAAGGCTTGGGAAGAACATGCAGCCATCCTCAAGAGCAAGGCAGATATGCTTAATAAAGAACAATTTTCAGCCCTTCACTACACAGCGCCAGGAACAGATTTGACACTTGGTTTGCCGAAAAACCACGTTTGGGAATCAGCTGGTGCTATCAATGCACAGGGAGAAGAATTCCTGCCAAATATGCCGACAGAGGAAGTCTTCACAGCGCCTGACTTCCGTCGTGCAGATGGCTATGTCACTTCTACAAAACCGCTTAGCTATAACGGAAATATCATTGAGGGAATTAAAGTAACCTTTAAGAATGGAGAAATAGTAGATATCACTGCTGAGAAGGGTGATCAGGTCATGAAAGACCTTGTCTTTGAAAATGCGGGTGCGCGTGCCTTGGGTGAATGTGCCTTGGTACCAGATCCAAGTCCAATTTCTCAGTCAGGCATTACCTTCTTTAACACCCTTTTTGATGAGAATGCTTCAAACCACTTGGCTATCGGCGCAGCCTATGCGACTAGCGTCATCGGTGGAGCAGAGATGAGCGAAGAAGAGCTTGAAGCTGCAGGGCTTAACCGTTCAGATGTTCATGTGGACTTTATGATTGGGTCTAGTCAAATGGATATCGATGGTATCCGTGAGGATGGAACACGTGTACCCCTCTTCCGTAATGGAGACTGGGCAAATTAAGGAGAAGCTATGATTGGAAGCATGTTTGTTGGCCTTTTAATCGGACTATTAGCTGGAGCTATCACCAATCGTGGAGAACGTATGGGATGCTTTGGGAAGATGTTTCTCGGTTGGATTGGTGCCTTTCTAGGACAATTACTCTTTGGTTCTTGGGGGCCAAGCCTAAACGGTACAGCCATTATTCCAGCAGTTCTCGGTGCCATGATTGTCTTAGCTATCTTCTGGGACAGAGGAAGTTAGCTTTCCGACTCTCAAAAGGAAAGGAGGTTGGTCACTTGGGCTAGCCTCCTTTTGAGTATGATATAATAGTTCTATGAGATTAGATAAATTTTTAGTTGCCTGCGCTGTGGGAAGCCGGACAGAGGTCAAAAACTTGCTCAAGTCTGGGCGCGTGACGGTAAATGGTAAAAAAGAAAAATCAGCAAAGCTGCAAATAAATGAAGAAAAAGACGAAATTCGCTTTGATGGTCAAGTGCTAGAGTACGAGGAGTTTGTCTACTACATGATGAACAAGCCCCAAGGAGTAATTTCAGCGACAGAGGATTCCAAGCACAGAACGGTTCTAGACTTGCTGGATGACTTGGCGCGGACTAAGGAAGTTTTTCCAGTGGGCCGCTTGGACATCGATACCCATGGTCTTCTGCTCTTGACTAATGATGGTCAGCTGGCCCATGCTCTTCTTTCACCCAAACGTCATGTGGATAAGACTTATCTGGCGCAAGTCGAGGGAATTATGACCCAAGAAGATGTGGAGACATTTGCAAAGGGCATTCCTCTCAAAGACTTTACCTGTCAGCCAGCTAAGCTGGAGATTGTGTCGGTAGATCCAGAAAAGAATCAAAGTCTGGTTCGGGTGACCATTGCTGAAGGGAAATTTCACCAGGTAAAACGTATGGTAGCCTACTGTGGCAAGGAGGTAGTGGACCTGCAACGTTTGACTATGGGGACTCTAGTTTTGGATGAGAATTTGAAACGGGGTGAGTGGCGTCGCTTGACCAAGGAGGAGTTAGAAGTTCTCCTTGCTAGCGTTGCTTAAGTCAATTTACTTTAGTAAAAGGGTGAGGAAGAATGTCCTTGCTTTTTTATGTTTTCAGTTGCTTCCTTTGTGAAAAGAGTTATAATAGACAGTAGAATAAAAGGAGGAATCTATGAACGCGATTCAAGAATCATTTACGGATCAATTATTTGCCAACTATGAAGCAAATGTAAAATACCAAGCGATCGAAAATGCTGCCAGCCATAATGGAATTTTTGCAGCCCTAGAACGTCGTCAGAGCCATGTAGACAATACACCCGTTTTCTCACTTGATTTGACCAAGGACAAGGTGACTAATCAGAAAGCTTCTGGTCGTTGCTGGATGTTTGCAGCTCTCAACACCTTCCGTCACAAACTCATCTCGCAATACAAACTTGAAAACTTTGAGTTGTCACAAGCCCACACCTTCTTCTGGGACAAGTATGAAAAATCTAACTGGTTCTTGGAGCAAGTCATTGCGACTGCAGACCAAGAATTGACGAGTCGCAAGGTTAGCTTCCTACTCCAAACTCCACAACAAGATGGTGGTCAATGGGATATGGTCGTTGCCCTCTTTGAGAAATACGGTGTCGTTCCCAAGTCTGTTTATCCTGAGTCTGTTTCATCTAGCAGTAGCCGTGAGCTCAATGCCATCCTCAATAAATTGCTCCGTCAAGATGCCCAAATCTTGCGTGACTTGCTTGCTTCTGGTGCGGACCAAGCGACTGTTCAAGCTAAGAAAGAAGACCTCTTGCAAGAAATCTTTAACTTCCTTGCTATGTCACTAGGACTTCCACCACGTAAATTTGACTTTGCTTATCGCGATAAGGATGACAATTATCAAAGTGAAAAAGGAATCACACCACAAGAATTTTACAAGAAATATGTTGACCTTCCTCTAGAAGACTACGTTTCTGTTATCAATGCTCCAACTGCTGACAAGCCTTACGGCAAATCTTACACAGTTGAGATGTTGGGAAATGTCGTCGGTAGCCGTGCGGTTCGTTATATCAACGTTCCTATGGAGCGTTTGAAAGAATTGGCGATTGCCCAAATGCAGACAGGAGAAACTGTTTGGTTTGGTTCAGATGTCGGCCAGCTCAGCAACCGTAAAGCAGGGATTCTTGCGACAGATGTCTATGATTTTGAATCAAGCATGGATATCCAACTCACTCAAGACAAGGCAGGACGTTTGGACTACAGCGAAAGCTTGATGACCCACGCCATGGTCTTGACAGGTGTGGATTTGGATGAAAATGGCAAGTCAACCAAGTGGAAGGTTGAAAACTCATGGGGAGACAAGGTCGGTACCGATGGTTACTTTGTTGCTTCAGACGCTTGGATGGACGAATACACTTACCAAATCGTTGTTCGTAAGGAATTGCTGACAGCAGAAGAACAAGCCGCATATGAAGCAGAACCAATCGTGTTAGCACCATGGGATCCAATGGGTGCCTTGGCAGAATAAAGTATAAAGAAAAGAGGTTAGGGGAATTCTGGCCTCTTTTTAGGTTCTTCTTGAAGTGGCGATAGATGATGCTTGCCAATGGAGTTCTTCTTATTTTGAGTCTTTAAGTGACAGAGGGGGGAATATGTGTTACTATAGTAGTACAAAAGGATATCGGAGTAGAAATGAAGTATTTAAGCAGTCAAGAC
>CAUVGG010000038.1:0-6571 GCA_963551305.1 uncultured Streptococcus sp. | reverse complement strand
CCTTAGAAAGGAATGGCACCGTACGGCTGGCACGTGGATTGACCTCAATAACATAGACTTTTTCGTCCTTGATGACAAACTGGATGTTCATCATCCCAAGACAGTTAAGACCGATTGCTAGGCGTTTGGTATAGTCTGCGATGGTTTCCTGCACCTTTTGAGACAAGGTTTGTGGTGGGTAAACGGCCATTGAGTCACCTGAGTGGACACCGGCACGTTCGATGTGCTCCATGATACCAGGGATAAGGACATTTTCTCCGTCTGAGATAGCATCAACTTCGCACTCTTGTCCAACGATATAAGAATCTACAAGGACAGGATGGTCAGGACTAGCCTTAACCGCTGTACGCATGTAAGAACGAAGATCTTCTTCGTTTTCCACGATTTCCATAGCACGTCCACCTAAAACATAAGATGGGCGAACTAAGACTGGGAAGCCAATCTTGCGAGCTGCAAGCACTGCTTCTTCTTCATTGGTAGCCGTTTGTCCTGGTGGCTGTGGAATATCCAAGTCTTTAAGAGCTTGCTCGAAGAGGTCGCGGTCTTCGGCACGGTCTAAGTCAGCGACTTGCGTACCAAGGATAGTCACCCCTGCTTTTGCCAATGGCTCCGCAAGGTTGATGGCTGTTTGACCACCGAACTGAACGATAACCCCTTTTGGTTGCTCCAAGTCAATAACATTCATGACATCTTCGAAAGTTAATGGCTCAAAGTAGAGCTTATCAGATACCGAGAAGTCTGTAGAAACGGTCTCTGGGTTTGAGTTCATGATGATGGCTTCGTAACCAGCTGCTTGGATAGCCTTAACAGAGTGAACGGTTGCGTAGTCAAACTCAACCCCTTGACCGATACGGATTGGACCTGAACCTAGGACTAGAACGGATTCCTTTTCAGATTTGATAGACTCATTTTCCCAGCCATAGGTTGAATAGAAGTATGGTGTTTCAGAGTCGAACTCTGCCGCACAGGTATCGACCATCTTGTAAACTGGGACAATCTTATTTTCCAAACGTAGTTGGCGAACTTGGTCAGCTGTCGTTTCCCAGAGTTCAGCAATCTTACGGTCTGAGAAACCATTGAGTTTGGCTGTTTTCAAAACGTCTAAATCTTGTGGATGGGCACCCAATTCCTGCTCAATTTCAAAGATGTGCAAGAGTTTATCAAGATAGAAGATATCAATCTTGGTCAATTCAGCAATTTCTTCTGGAGTATAGCCACGGCGAATGGCTTCTGATACGTAGAAGAGACGGTCATCTTGGGCTTTAACAACTTTTTCAATCAAGGCATCATCAGAAACTGCTGCAAGTTCAGGCATTTCATTGTGGTGCACCCCAATTTCAAGGGAGCGACAGGCCTTAAGGAGAGATTCTTCGATGTTTCGACCGATAGCCATGACTTCTCCAGTGGCCTTCATCTGTGTCCCAAGACGGCGCTCACCTTTTTCAAACTTGTCAAATGGGAAACGTGGAATCTTAGCAACGACGTAGTCAAGGGCTGGCTCAAACATGGCATAGGTTGAACCTGTAACTGGGTTGATGACCTCATCCAAGGTCAAACCGACAGCAATCTTGGCAGCCAATTTAGCAATTGGATAACCCGTCGCCTTAGAAGCAAGGGCTGACGAACGCGATACACGAGGGTTTACTTCGATAACATAGTACTTGAAGCTATGGGGGTCAAGGGCCAGCTGAACGTTACACCCACCTTCAATCTTGAGAGCGCGGATAATGCTCAAGCTCGCGTCACGTAGCATTTGGTTTTCATAGTCTGACATGGTTTGCGCAGGGGCAAATACAATGGAATCCCCTGTGTGAATCCCAACCGGGTCAAAGTTTTCCATGTTACATACAACGAGGGCATTATCAGCTGAGTCGCGCATGACTTCGTATTCGATTTCCTTGAAACCAGCAATAGAACGCTCAATCAAACATTGGGTAACAGGTGACAGTTTCAACCCATTTTCAGCAATTTCACGTAATTCTTCCTCGTTGGCACACATACCACCACCAGTACCACCTAGGGTAAAGGCTGGACGGACAATGACTGGATAGCCAATTGACGCCGCAAAGGCAACAGCTTCTTCCACTGTGTTGACAATTTCAGATTCTGGAATTGGTTGCTCAAGCTCTTCCATCAATTGTTTAAAGAGGTCACGGTCCTCCGCTTGGTCAATAGCAGATAGTTTAGTACCTAGAAGTTCGACACCGAGCTCATCTAAGATACCGTTTTTAGACAATTCCATGGCCATGTTCAGACCCGTCTGACCACCAAGAGTTGGAAGCAAAGCATCAGGACGCTCCTTACGGAGAATACGTGTCACAAATTCAAGTGTGATTGGCTCAATATAAACCTTGTCCGCAATCTCCTTATCCGTCATGATAGTGGCAGGGTTTGAGTTCACCAAGACAACTTCATAACCTTCCTCTTTCAAAGACAAGCAGGCCTGGGTCCCCGCGTAGTCAAACTCAGCAGCCTGACCAATAATAATCGGACCAGAACCAATCACCATAATTTTTTGAATATCAGTACGTTTAGGCATTTATAAGATATTAAGGGCGTCAAGCGGACAAAGCTAAAATAGGAGTTATGACGAAGAACAATAAGTTCTAGGAATAACTATCTTTTTAGCGCCGTCCGTAGCCCGTATTCAGTTCAGCAAATACGGACCACCCTTCTCCTTTCTATTCGTCGCCTCACTGAGCGACATTAAATAAGATACAAAGGACGAATAGAAAGCGATTGAATTTTAGGAAACCAAGGAAGGATTGACAATCCAAGTTGGTTTCTCTAAATTCCGAGCTTTCCGTCCGTGTTCAGTTACGTAAATTCTCCGACGAGATTTTACTCGTTCTTAGTTTGCTTGTTTAAAAGCTTCCATCATCTCGATAAACTCGTCAAAGAGGTAGCTTGCGTCGTGTGGACCAGGAGCTGCGTCTGGGTGGAATTGTACAGAAAAACCTGGTTGGTATCTGTGGCGAACTCCTTCAACTGATTTATCATTGATTTCTTCGTGGGTAATGATCAAATGATCTGGCAAGTCCTCACGGCTAACTGCATAACCGTGGTTCTGGCTGGTGAAGTCTATACGGCCTGTAGCAATCTCACGTACCGCGTGGTTAAATCCGCGGTGACCAAATTTCATCTTGTAGGTCTTAGCCCCATTTGCCATGGCAAAGAGTTGGTGTCCCATACAAATTCCGAAAATTGGAATTTTCCCTTGCACACCACGAATCATGTCCAGTGCTTCTGGAACATCTTCTGGGTTACCTGGACCATTTGACAACATAACTCCATCAGGATTGAGGTGGAGAATTTCTTCTGCTGTTGTTGAATAAGGAACAACCGTCACGTTACAGTTGCGTTTCGAAAGTTCACGTAAGATTGAGTGCTTAAGACCAAAATCCACTAGCACCACGCTCAAACCAACTCCAGGAGCTGGATATGATGTTTTAGTAGAAACCTGCTTGATATTGTCTGTCGGCAGGACTGTTGCTTGAAGCTGGTCAGTTACATGGTCCATACTGTCTCCAACATGAGTCAAGGTTGCACGCATAGTACCGTGCTTACGAATAATCTTGGTAAGTGCACGCGTATCAATTCCTGAAATCCCTGGAATTTTCTTGGCTTTCAAAAATTCATCCAAGGTCATTTGGTTGCGCCAGTTGCTAGCTCGACGTGCTTCTTCAAAAACGACAACTCCCTTACAAGTCGGAATAATGGACTCGTAATCATCACGATTAATTCCATAATTTCCCACCAAAGGATAAGTAAAGGTCAAGATTTGTCCATTATAAGACTGGTCTGTAATGGACTCTTGGTAGCCGGTCATACCTGTGTTAAAGACGATTTCGCCTGTTACATCAATATCTGCTCCGAAGGCCTTGCCTTCAAAAACTGTGCCATCTTCTAATACTAGAAGTCTTTTTGTCATATTTTCACCTCTCGTGGACGCTCACTGGCGTCTTTTAACGTCTTGTGTTTTAATTGGCGTTTCTACTCGCCAATACGGATTCTAAGATTGCCATTCGAACAAAGACACCGTTGGTCATTTGTTGGACAATCCGTGATTTTGGTGCTTCAACCAAGTGGTCAGCAATTTCCACATCCCGATTGACTGGAGCCGGATGCATAATGATTGCTGTTTCTTTCAAACGATCATAACGTTCTTGAGTCAAACCATGTTGGGCATGGTAGTCTTCTTTTGAAAAGACTGCACCACTATCATGGCGTTCATGTTGAACTCGTAGTAACATCAAAACATCCACCTGATCAACAATCTCATCAATAGTTACAAACTGTCCATAGTCCGCAAACTCTTGACTTCTCCATTCCTCAGGCCCTGCAAAGAAGAGTTCAGCACCCAAGCGTTTCAAAATCTGCATATTGGATTTGGCAACACGTGAGTGGTCCAAGTCACCTGCAATAGCAACCTTGAGACCCTCAAAGTGACCAAATTCCTCATAAATGGTCATCAAATCAAGCAGGCTCTGACTGGGGTGTTGACCTGAACCATCTCCACCATTGATAATGGAAGTCGTAATGGTTGGACTCGCAATCAATTCTTTGTAATAATCGACCTCTTGGTGGCGAATCACGCAGACATCAACTCCTAGCGCAGACAAGGTTAGGATTGTGTCATACAGTGTCTCACCCTTGTTTACTGAGCTGGTCTTCACATCAAAGTCCAGTCGCTCCAGCCCTAGCTTAATCTCTGCCACTTCAAAAGATTTATGCGTCCGTGTAGAATCCTCAAAGAAAAGATTGGAAACAATCGGATGGTCTTCATAAGGAAGCTGGGCTCCGTTTTTAAACTCAATCCCTCGTTTGATCAATTTCATCACTTGATCAACAGTGAGGTCTTCCATGGAAACCACATGGTTCAATGCTTGTTGATTTTCTGACATGGCTACTCCTTCAGCTTTCTAAGCTTCTTCAGTAATCAGAACTCTGTCTTGGCCATCAAGTTCTGTCATCTCTACGATGATCTCTTCAGAACGACTGGTTGGGATATTTTTCCCAACGTAATCTGGACGGATAGGCAATTCTCTATGTCCACGATCAACTAGCACCGCAAGACTCACGCGCGCAGGACGACCATGGCCGACAATGTTATCGATAGCAGCACGGATGGTACGGCCTGTATAGAGTACATCATCCACCAAGATAACTTCACGGTCTGTCACATCAACAGAAATCAAAGAAGTATCTTCTCCGCTTTTAACATCGTCACGGAAAGGTTTGGTGTCCAATTCCACAACAGGAACTGTGATGTTTTCCAACTGCTCCAAGCGTTCTTTGATACGATGAGCGATGAAAACACCACGCGTTTTTATCCCAGCTAGGATAATCTTATTCAAATCTTTATTGCGCTCAATAATCTCATAAGTAATTCGCGTAATCGCTCGTTTGACAGTCAATTCGTCTACAACTTCTTTTGTCTTCATGACAAACCTCCAAAAAGAAAAGTCTCCTTAAACAAGGAGACTTGAAATGTATAGCTAAGCGAGCCTTACTGGAAACAGTATAGACTTCACCCTTCTACTTTATCGCGCTCCTTGCCTGCCTCACGGGACAGGTTTAAAGGAATATTTAGTTATCATTTAATATAGCACAAAGCCCCCTTAAAATCAAGCAAAAACTTTTTCAGAGCCCCCTCAAACATTACTAAAATCATATAATTGGGGATAGTGGTCACATTCTGGATTTTTGGGATGGCAAATAGCTCGTCCAAAGTAAATCATGGCCTGGTGGGCTGCTAACCACTCTTCTGGTGGTAGAACGTCCATGACACGTTTTTCTACTTCAAGTGGCGTAGCTGATTTTTTAACGATATCGTGATGCTTACAGATACGCTCCACATGGGTGTCCACTGCAAAAGCAGGAATTCCAAAGCCCACACTCAGTACTACATTTGCTGTTTTACGACCAACACCAGCTAGACTTTCTAATTCCTCTCTAGTCTGAGGCACTTGACCATCAAAATCGTCTAGTAACTGTTGGGCACATTTTTTAAGAAATTTAGCCTTATTTCGATACAGTCCTAGACGGGAAATATGTGAGGCAATTTCACTTTCAGTCGCGACGGACATGGCTTGAGGCGTTGAAAAGGCTGCAAAGAGGCCTGGTGTGGCCTTATTTACTGCGGCATCTGTGGTCTGGGCTGACAACATCACTGCAACCAAGAGTTCAAAATGATTGGTAAAATCAAGACTAGGCTTAGCATCTGGAAAAAGGGCAATAATTTCCTCTATGACATGACGAGCACGTTTCTTGGATAAAACCATCTACTCGTCTCCATTAAATAGTCCTTGTAAACCTGCAAAAGGACTATTTTCTTCTTTCTTGACTGCTTGTTGGGCCTGGTATTCTTCCTCAGTCATGATTTGCCAGTCATTCCCTGACACAAAACCTTGGCCCGCCTCTTCTTCTGCCGTCAAGACCTTGATTGGAATATTGAGCAAGATATTATCTGCTACGCTCTCAGCAAGGTCGATTTCCCCATTTTCGATAGGCAAAACTAAGTCATCGTCTAGAACTTCCTGGTCCAGTTGGTTGGTCGCTCCTTCCATGA
>CAUVGG010000037.1:0-6863 GCA_963551305.1 uncultured Streptococcus sp. | reverse complement strand
ATCAAGTAGATAAGAAATGGGCGAGACTAGGTCTTAGCCTATTTTTATTTTGAATGAGAAGGAGCTTTAAAATGCATCTATCTGGGGAGTCTATTCAATTAGTTAAAGATTATTTTGAGAGTTACTTAACTGGCTACTCTATTGAGGTATTAGATTTTGACCATTATTCAAAAATATACATACTTAATGACTCCTTAATCTTACTATTTGAAGTTAACAGAAACAAGGTAGATTATGTAAATAATAAAGGTTTATGTAAGAAAGATTTAACAAATAATAGGTATATAGAGCCAGGTATATATGGAAATCACTATTATTCTTTTCGGATTGTTGAATTAACAAATAATGAAATAGGATGGAAATATAATAATGAGGAGTTTAAGAGAAAAGTAATCGCTTATATTGGAGAAGAATTGATATTTGTACCTATTGAGTATGTAAAGTTTAAAGGCTGGTCTAGATATTATTGGTTTATGGATATTCCTTCTGAAATTGAATATATTGATAAAGAAGTACCTCAATTAAGATTAAAAGAAAGATACGAAAAATGGGACGGATTTCGATATTACTTTATTTTTATAGAATTTAAGAAACCAAATAATACTTATGCAAAAGCTGTAGCATACTCCGTAAGTTCTCCTCGAGTCTATATTAATACACTTTGTAAAAATACGGTGAAAACAGGTAAATTATATAGAGATACTATGAGAGGAGGTAATTATGGTTGGATGACCCCATTGGAAGAAGCATTCAATTTGTGGAGAGGAGTCAAGCGTGTTAGGAGATTAGAAGAAAATTTAACATACTTTTTCATAGAAGAATACCACAAAGAAAAAAGTTTGGTTTGTAAAAGAGCAGACGAGCTTGCGAATGAATTTAATGAGAATAGTTGTAAATTTGATAAATTAGAGAGAAGTAGCTGGTTACAACCTAATAATAAATGGATTTCAGAAGAACTTGTTTATCGTTTAACAAAAAAAATGTTTAAAGATTACAAGGTAGTATATCAAATGAGACCTTTTTTTCTTCGCAGTAAGACTACCGGAGCACAATTATCCTATGACATTTTTATATCAGGATTAAATGTTGCAATTGAATATCAGGGGATTCAGCATTTTCAACCGGTAGAATTTTTTGGTGGGGAAAAAAATTTCGAGCGCCAATTAATTAGAGATAGAGAAAAGTATGAATTGAGCCAAGAAAATAATGTTTATCTAGTTTATATAAAATACGATGAAGAAATATCTGAGGAGTTAATAAAAAATAAGGTAAACATTGTTTTAAATACTAATAAGGACTGAAAACATAGTTGCTATAGAATCACTAGAAAGAAAACATGAAAGATAAAATAAAAGAATATTTGCAAGAGAAGGGACGAGTGACGGTAAATGACCTAGCTCAGGCTCTCGGAAAGGATGGATCCAAGGATTTCCGTGAGTTGATTAAAACCCTGTCTCTGATGGAAAGAAAGCACCAGATTCGATTTGGAGAAGATGGAAGCCTTACCTTGGATCAGAAGAAGAAACATGAAATCACCCTCAAAGGGATTTTTCATGCCCATAAAAATGGCTTTGGCTTTGTCAGTCTGGAAGGCGAAGAGGACGATCTTTTTGTAGGAAAAAACGATGTCAATTATGCCATTGATGGCGATACGGTTGAGGTCGTGATTAAGAAAGTAGCTGACCGCAATAAGGGAACAGCAGCAGAAGCAAAAATTATCGATATCCTAGAACACAGTTTGAGAACCGTTGTAGGTCAAATCGTTCTGGATCAGGAAAAGCCCAAGTATGCGGGCTACATCCGTTCAAAAAATCAGAAAATCAGCCAACCAATCTATGTGAAGAAACCAGCTATCAAGTTGGAAGGGACAGAGGTTCTCAAGGTCTTTATCGACAAATACCCAAGTAAGAAACATGATTTCTTTGTCGCTAGTGTCCTCGATGTGGTGGGACACTCGACTGATGCTGGGATTGATGTCCTTGAAGTCTTAGAGTCCATGGATATTGTTTCAGAATTTCCAGAAGCTGTTCTCAAGGAGGCGGAAAGTGTTCCTGATGCTCCCTCAGAAAAGGATATGGAAGGGCGTCTTGATTTGAGAGAGGAGCTTACCTTTACCATTGATGGCGCGGATGCCAAGGACTTGGACGACGCAGTTCACATCAAGGCCTTGAAAAATGGAAATATCGAACTCGGAGTTCACATCGCGGATGTTTCCTACTATGTGACTGAGGGTTCTGCTCTTGACAAGGAAGCCCTTAACCGGGCGACTTCTGTCTATGTAACAGACCGAGTGGTGCCAATGCTGCCAGAGCGTTTGTCAAATGGCATCTGCTCTCTCAATCCTCAAGTTGACCGCCTGACCCAGTCTGCTATTATGGAAATTGATAAACATGGTCGTGTAGTCAACTACACTATCACACAAACGGTTATTAAGACTAGTTTCCGTATGACCTATAGTGCTGTTAATGATATTCTAGCTGGTGACGAGGAGAAGAGACAAGAGTTTAAGAAAATTGTTCCTAGTATCGAGTTAATGGCCAAGCTTCATGAAACTCTAGAAAACATGCGTGAGAAACGTGGTGCCCTTAATTTTGATACCAGCGAAGCTAAGATTTTGGTAGATAAAAAAGGCAAGCCTGTGGATATTGTCCTTCGTCAACGCGGCGTTGCAGAGCGGATGATCGAGTCCTTCATGTTGATTGCCAACGAAACAGTTGCCGAGCACTTCAGCAAGCTGGATCTACCTTTTATTTATCGTATCCATGAGGAGCCTAAGGCTGAAAAAGTTCAGAAGTTCATTGATTACGCTTCGAGCTTTGGATTGCGAATTTATGGGACTGCCAGTGAGATTAGCCAGGAGGCGCTTCAAGATATCATGCGTGCGGTTGAGGGAGAACCCTATGCGGATGTATTATCCATGATGCTTCTCCGTTCCATGCAGCAGGCTCGCTATTCAGAGCACAATCACGGTCACTATGGTCTTGCTGCTAACTATTATACTCACTTTACCAGCCCCATTCGTCGTTATCCAGACCTCCTTGTTCACCGCATGATTCGGGACTATGGGCGTTCTAAGGAAATAGCCGAGCATTTTGAACAAGTGATTCCAGAGATTGCGACCCAGTCTTCCAACCGTGAGCGTCGCGCTATTGAGGCAGAGCGTGAAGTCGAAGCCATGAAAAAAGCTGAGTACATGGAAGAATACGTGGGTGAAGAGTATGATGCGGTTGTATCCAGCATTGTTAAGTTTGGTCTTTTTGTCGAATTGCCAAATACAGTTGAAGGTTTAATCCACATCACTAATTTGCCT
Organism: uncultured Streptococcus sp.; assembly: GCA_963551305.1. Taxonomy (GTDB): domain Bacteria; phylum Bacillota; class Bacilli; order Lactobacillales; family Streptococcaceae; genus Streptococcus. The sequence goes on along the minus strand of CAUVGG010000037.1, from coordinate 3,553 downwards.
GAGTTTTATCATTTCAATGAGCGTGATTTGACTCTTCGTGGAGAGAAATCAGGAATAACCTTCCGTGTAGGACAACAGATTCGCATTCGAGTTGAAAGAGCCGATAAGATGACAGGAGAGATTGATTTCTCTTTCGTACCTAGTGAGTTTGATGTCATTGAAAAAGGCTTGAAACAAGCTGGTCGCAGAGACAGGGGTCGTGGTTCAAGTCGCCGTTCAGATAAGAAGGAAGACAAGAGAAAATCAGGACGCTCAAATGATAAGCACAAGCATTCACAAAAAGACAAGAAGAAAAAAGGCAAGAAACCTTTTTACAAAGAAGTAGCTAAGAAAGGAGCCAAGCATGGCAAAGGGCGAGGGAAAGGTCGTCGCACAAAATAAAAAGGCGCACCACGACTATACAATCGTAGATACGCTAGAGGCAGGAATGGTCCTGACAGGAACGGAGATCAAGAGCGTTCGAGCTGCTCGAATCAATCTCAAGGACGGCTTTGCCCAAGTAAAAAATGGGGAAGTCTGGTTGAGCAATGTTCATATCGCTCCTTACGAAGAGGGCAATATCTGGAACCAGGAACCAGAACGCCGTCGCAAACTCCTGCTCCATAAGAAGCAAATTCAAAAATTGGAACAAGAGACCAAAGGGACAGGAATGACTCTTGTTCCCCTCAAAGTCTATCTCAAAGATGGTTATGCTAAACTCCTTTTAGGACTTGCTAAAGGGAAACATGACTATGACAAACGGGAGTCGATCAAGCGACGTGAACAAAACCGCGACATCGCGCGTGTGATGAAAGCTGTTAACCAGCGATAAAAAGAGGAAATGAAAATGGAAAAACTAATTGCCTATAAACGCATGCCCTTGTGGAATAAACAGACCATGCCTGAAGCTGTTCAGCAAAAGCACAATACTAAAGTCGGCACTTGGGGAAAAATTACTGTCTTGAAGGGGGCACTCAAGTTTATTGAGTTGACTGAAGATGGTGAGGTTCTAGCTGAGCACCTCTTTGAGGCAGGTGCAGACAACCCTATGGCGCAACCGCAAGCCTGGCACCGAGTAGAGGCTGCAACAGACGATGTAGAATGGTACTTGGAATTTTATTGTAAACCTGAGGATTATTTCCCTAAGAAATACAATACTAATCCTGTTCATTCAGAGGTCCTAGAGGCCATGCAGACGGTGAAACCAGGAAGAGCCTTGGATTTGGGTTGTGGTCAAGGCCGTAACTCTCTCTTTCTTGCACAGAATGGTTTTGATGTGACAGCTGTGGATCAAAATGAATTGTCCCTTGAAATCTTGCAAAGCATCGTAGAGCAAGAGGATCTAGACATGCCTGTTGGTCTATACGATATCAATTCAGCCAGTGTTAGCCAAGACTATGATTTCATCGTTTCAACAGTTGTTCTGATGTTTCTACAAGCGGACCGCATTCCAGCTATCATCCAAAATATGCAGGAGCACACAACGGTCGGTGGCTATAACCTTATCGTCTGTGCCATGGATACAGAGGATTATCCTTGCTCAGTCAACTTCCCATTCACCTTTAAAGAAGGGGAGTTGGCGGACTACTACAAGGATTGGGAATTGATTAAGTACAATGAAAATCCAGGACATCTGCACCGTCGTGATGAAAATGGCAATCGCATTCAACTACGCTTTGCGACCATGTTAGCCAAAAAAGTTAAGTAAATCAAACTTAACCCAGCGAATAGAAATCACTTTGCAAGGTTTCTATTCGTTTTTGTTTGCGTTGGTTGATTGGGACGAGCAGGTTTTATGCTATACTAGAAGTAGGAAATCTGAGCAGTAGAGGTCTATTACTGTCTCTCTGCTTAATCAGTTGTAGATGATGGAGGTGGTCCAATGGCGAGTCTTTTGGTGGAGCTGTATGATCGGTATGTATTGGAAAAGAATGTCTACCAAGCCTTTATCAGTGATTGTGACGAGATTCTTTTTCTATCTTTGACGAAAATAAGCAATGATGAGAAAGTCTCCCTCCGTCAGTTTATCCTTGAAGAAGTCCCACATATTCAACGAGTGACCTTTCGTCAGCTATCTTTAGAACAGCTGTCTGATCAGTTAGACTATTGCCTAGCAGGCTATGACCAGGTTCTTCTTGATGTTTTTGGTGGGGATTCGCTACTAGCCTTATCTCTCTATCAATACGGCTTGGATCGCTATCTTCCCATCGTTGCCATGGATGTCGAGCGAGGAAAACAATACAAGTGGGTAGCCGGCCAGTTAGAAAAAGAAGACTTGGACATTCCAACTCTAAGCATCCAGCAGTTGATAGCCTTGCGTGGTGGAAAAATGCTCAAATCAAAACGCCCTATCCACTCAGCTCAGCAAATTGCAGCCATCAAAAAGCTAGCCAGCTCAGCTATTGCCAATCCTGCCCACTGGTACCAAGTGACCCAATTTTTCTCTCTAGCTAAGACCAATGACCTTCATGCTGAGACCGAAAAAATACTGGATAACAACGGCAAGTATTATCACTATCCAGAATCCCTGATCCCCTTACTAGTAGAAGCGGGGATGCTTCGTATTGAAGGCGAGGACAAGGAGCGAGTAATCTACAGCTTTCCAAGTCAAGAAGCTCAAATCTTTTGCCGCAACAAGGGGCATATTTTAGAGGTATATCTCTATCTCTTGGCGCTTGAATCTCAGCTGTTTGATGAGTGCATGATAGGTGGTGAGATTGATTGGAATGGCATCTTTCCAGAGGCAGACAATGTTCAAAATGAGATTGATGTCATTCTGAGAAAGGGGCGATCGATTACCTTTATCTCCTGCAAAATGACAGATTTATCAGTTGAAGCCATCAATGAGCTAGAAGTCTATGCTAATCATTTTGCTGGGGAAAGTTGCCTCAAGTTAATTGTCTGTACGGGGAAAATCAATCCTGTTTATGCCAATCGCTGTCAGGAATACGGCGTGCTGGTCATTAGAAGTGAGCAGATTCCTAATCTCATTCCCATGCTAAAAAAATATTCTAAGAGACAAAAAAGATAAGAAATAATATTATGAAAGGCTGGAATTCCAGTCTTTTTTACTTCATTTTCGAATAGAAAAGAAAAGGAGGTAGTCCATGTTTGTAGCCAGAGATAGCAAGGGAAATTTGGTAAATGCCCTCGAAAAGGACGTGACTAAGCAGCCCTACACTTGTCCAGCCTGTGGGGGCGGGCTACGATTACGCCAAGGACAGAGCATTCGAACGCATTTTGCCCATGAAAGGTTAAGAGATTGCATGGCTATTTTTGAGAATGAAAGTTCAGAACACTTGGGCAACAAAGAGGTCCTTTATCACTGGGCCAAGAAAGACAATCAGGTTGCCGTAGAATATAGTCTGCCCGAGATTCAGCAGATTGCGGATGTTCTCGTCAATGAGAAATTAGCTCTGGAGGTTCAGTGCAGTCCCTTGTCTCAAAAGCTTTTAGGCGATAGAAGTCAAGGCTACCGTAGTCATGGTTATCAGGTTATCTGGCTACTGGGAGAAAAACTCTGGTTAAAAGAGAGACTTACACAACTGCAAAGGGGATTTCTCTATTTTAGTCA
>CAUVGG010000036.1:0-6990 GCA_963551305.1 uncultured Streptococcus sp. | reverse complement strand
TTCAAAAAGCCATGAAACGCTTGATGAAGGGAAGAACCAGCTTTGTCATCGCCCATCGTCTCTCAACCATTCAAGAAGCGGACAAGATTCTCGTTCTTAAGGATGGACAGATTATTGAGCAGGGAAATCATGAAAGCTTGCTCCAAGAAAAAGGCTTTTATTATGATCTGTACCAAAGCCAATTTTCGAGCAAATCTGATCAAGTCAGCTAATAAAATAAAGCTAAATTTTTCTTAAATTATCAGTCAATTACAACTTTTTTAATATGGGTTAATTTTCTTGCTTTTGTCTACTTGGAGTGGTATACTGAGGTAGTAATCAATAATATGGTTACAAAAATAATTTTACGAGGTGAAAAAAATGGTTGAATTGAAAAAAGATGCATTAAAAGACGTAACAACATTATCTAAATCAGCGCCTGAAGCGCTAGCAAAAACAAAGGAAGTGCTTAACCAAGCAGTAGCAGACTTGTATGTGGCTCACATTGCCCTTCACCAAGTTCACTGGTATATGCGTGGTCGTGGTTTCCTCGTATGGCATCCAAAAATGGATGAATACATGGACAGCCTTGATGGTTATCTTGACGAAATCAGCGAACGTTTGATCACCCTTGGAGGCAAACCTTACTCAACTTTGACAGAATTCCTTCAACACAGTGAAATCGAAGAAGAAGAAGGAGAATTCCGTAACGTTGAAGAAAGCTTGGAACGTGTTCTAGCGATTTATCGCTACCTCATCGCTCTTTTCCAAAAAGCTTTGGATGTGACTGATGAAGAAGGCGATGATGTTACAAACGATATCTTTGTTGGTGCTAAGGCTGAACTTGAGAAAACAGTTTGGATGCTTGCAGCAGAACTTGGACAAGCTCCTGGTTTGTAAGATATAGTTGCTACCCCTTTTATCATGAGGTGCTTGATAAGTGCCCATGACCAATCATCTTTTAAAAGTCATGTAACTGTAAAAAGTTGCATGATTTTTTTGTCTGCTGGACTTAGGACACATTGTCAAAAGTAGGATTTTACGGTATAATAGTTGCTGTTCGAGAAATTTTGATTTTCAAAGAATAGTGAAATGTTATAAGGAGAACCCATGAACAATTTACCAAATTGCCCAAAATGTAATTCAGAATATGTCTACGAAGATGGAAATCTCTTGGTCTGCCCAGAGTGTGCCTATGAATGGAATCCTGCTGAAGTTGCAGAAGTAGAAGAAGGTGTTGTCGCTATCGATGCTAACGGAAATAAATTGGCTGACGGTGATACTGTAACTCTTATCAAGGATTTGAAAGTAAAAGGTGCGCCAAAGGATTTAAAACAAGGAACTCGCGTTAAAAATATCCGTATCGTAGAAGGTGACCACAACATCGACTGTAAGATTGATGGTTTTGGGGCTATGAAATTGAAGTCAGAGTTTGTTAAGAAAATCTAGCCATGAAAACGAACTACAAATTTATCTTTTATAGTCGTGCGCTCTTGTTCTTAGCGGCATTTACAGGAGTTTATTTAGAGATTACCAAGCACGGTGGTTTTGGTATGCTCCTTTACTACACAGTGTTGTCCAATCTTTTGGTAACGATTTTCACGGGCTATCTGCTCCGTGTGATGAGCCGTTCAGGTGAAAATTGGCAAAGTCCGACCTTGCTTCGTCTCAAGGGTGGTGTTACCATGAGTATCATGATTACCTGTGTGATTTACCATTTTATGCTTGCTCCGATTGCGACAGATTTTTACCGAGTGGAAAATTTCCTTTGCCACTATATCGTTCCACTCTGGTTTTTAGCCGACACCCTCTTCTTTGATAAACGGGGTCAATACAAGATCTGGGATCCAGTCTTGTGGACCATCTTGCCCTTGGTTTATATGATTTTTGCCTTGTTTAACGGCCTGGTCTTAAAACTCAATATTCCGAATTCCAAGGACAATCCCTTCCCTTATTTCTTTTTAAATGTGAACAAGGGTTGGGACGTGGTTATCAAATGGTGTTTGATCATTTTTGCAGCGTATATGGTTGCAGGCTTCATCTTCTATCTGATCAAGCAAATCAAGCGAAAATAGTCTTCCTATTAGGAAAGTTAGGACGGAGTCTCTAGTTCAATCGGGCTCCTTCTTTTCTTGCCATCTTCCTTTTAAAAGGATCAACAGTGAGAAATATACAGAAAGAAAATCCATGAAACAATTTTTAGAACGGGCTAGTATTTTGGCCCTCTCCCTCGTTTTGATTACCTCCTTTTCCATCTCAAGTGCTCTGCCAGCCATGTTTGACTACTATCAAGGCTACCCCAAGGAACAAATCGAGCTCCTAGTCAGTCTCCCTTCTTTTGGGATCATGATTATGCTGGTTTTAAATGGGTTTTTGGAGCGGTTGTTTCCTGAGAGACTTCAGATTAGTCTGGGCCTTCTCATCCTCTCTATCGGTGGAACAGCTCCCTTCTGGTATCAGGAGTACAACTTTGTCTTTGCGATGCGGATTTTATTTGGCTTGGGTGTTGGGATGATCAATGCCAAGGCCATTTCCATCATCAGCGAACGCTATCATGGAAAGACACGAATTCAGATGTTGGGTCTTCGCGGATCAGCAGAAGTTGTCGGGGCATCGATTTTGACTCTAGTGGTAGGTCAACTCTTATCCTTGGGATGGACAGTGACCTTCTTGGCCTACAGTGCGGGATTTTTAGTATTGCTCCTTTATCTGCTCTTTGTCCCTTATGGGAAGGAAAAGAAAGAAACAAAGAAAAAAGAGTCCGAAACGACTCGTTTGACAGGCCAGATGAAAGGCTTGATTTTTCTATTGGCTGTCGAAGCAGCAGTTGTTGTCTGCACCAATACAGCTATCACCATTCGTATTCCTAGTCTGATGGTGGAGAGAGGTCTAGGGGATGCCCAGTTATCGAGTTTGGTTTTAAGTATCATGCAGTTGATTGGTATCTTGGCAGGTGTGAGTTTTTCTTTCTTTATCTCTCTGTTTAAAGAAAGGTTGCTCCTTTGGTCAGGTATCACCTTTGGATTGGGGCAGATTGTGATTGCCTTGTCTCCGTCATTGGGTGTGATGGTAGTTGGAAGTGTTGTGGCAGGTTTTTCTTACAGTGTGGCCTTGACCACTGTCTTTCAGCTTCTTTCTGAAAGAATCCCAGCCAAGCTCCTTAATCAGGCAACATCTTTTGCAGTGCTAGGATGCAGCTTTGGAGCCTTTACAACACCTTTCATTCTTGGGGCGATTGGCTTTGTGACTCAAAACGGTATGTTGGTCTTCACCATTCTAGGATGCTGGTTGATTGTCACTTCTATTTTTGTTATGTACGCACTTCAAAAAAGAGCTTAGGATTGGTTTCCTAAGTTTTTCTTTTTGGGAGTTTTGTACCCAGACAATTATTGGTTTTTAAACTTGTTTACACTTTTATTTCCTGATAAAATAGAAGTTATGACAAGATATAAAGCAATCATTTCCTATGACGGGTATGCCTTTGCTGGTTTTCAGCGCCAGACTCATGCGCGGAGCGTTCAAGAGGAAATCGAAAAAACCTTAACGAGACTGAATAAAGGACAGACCATCACTGTCCACGGTGCTGGTCGGACGGATAGTGGGGTTCATGCCCTTGGTCAGGTTATTCATTTTGACCTGCCCTATCAGATGGATGAGGAAAAACTCCGTTTTGCTCTGGATACCCAGTCTCCTGAAGATATCGATGTGATTTCAATGGAGCTTGTGGCGGATGACTTTCATTGTCGTTACGCCAAGCATAGCAAGACCTATGAGTTTATCGTGGATAGAGGGCGGCCTAAGAATCCTATGCGTCGTCACTATGCCACTCACTTTCCCTATCCCCTCGATGTGGAACGCATGCAGATGGCAATCAAAAAGCTAGAGGGAACCCACGATTTCACCGGTTTTACAGCCTCTGGGACTAGTGTCGAGGACAAGATTCGCACCATCACAGAAGCGAGTTTAACAGTCGATGAGACAGGGCAGTTTTTAACCTTCACCTTTTCCGGTAATGGATTCTTATATAAGCAGATTCGCAATATGGTGGGGACGCTGCTCAAAATCGGAAATAATCGAATGCCAGTTGAGCAGATTGACTTGATCTTGGAAAAAAAAGACAGACAGCTTGCAGGTCCAACGGCTGCACCAAATGGCTTGTATTTAAAGGAGATTCGATATGAAGAATAATCGTATTTTAGCACTTTCTGGGAATGATATTTTTAGTGGCGGTGGTTTATCAGCCGATCTTGCTACCTATACCTTGAACGGTTTACATGGCTTTGTAGCAGTGACTTGTTTGACAGCCTTGACAGAAAAGGGCTTTGAGGTCTTTCCAACAGACGACGTTATTTTTCAACATGAGTTGAATAGCTTGCGTGATGTCGAGTTTGCAGGGATTAAGATTGGTCTTCTCCCTACTGTCAGTGTGGCTGAGAAGGCACTGGACTTTATCAAGCAACGTCCTGGAGTGCCGGTGGTATTGGACCCCGTCTTGGTCTGCAAGGAAACGCATGATGTGGCAGTCAGCCAACTCTGTCAAGAGTTGATTCGCTTTTTCCCTCATATCAGTGTGATTACGCCTAATCTTCCTGAAGCCGAATTATTAGCGGGTCATGAGATCAAAACCTTGGAAGATATGAAAGCAGCAGCGCAGAAATTGCATGATTTAGGAGCGCCAGCAGTCATTATCAAGGGAGGCAATCGCCTTAGTCAGGACAAGGCTGTAGATGTCTTTTATGATGGACAAACTTTCACTGTCCTAGAAAATCCCGTTATCCAAGGCCAAAATGCTGGTGCAGGTTGTACCTTTGCCTCAAGCATCGCCAGTCACTTGGTTAAAGGTGATGAACTTTTACCAGCAGTAGAAAGTTCTAAAGCTTTCGTTTACCGTGCTATTGCACAAGCAGATCAATATGGAGTAAGACAATATGAAGCAAACCAAAACAACTAAAATCGCCCTTGTATCTCTATTAACCGCCCTTTCTGTAGTTCTAGGTTATTTCCTAAAAGTCCCAACACCGACAGGAATTCTAACTCTTTTAGATGCAGGTATCTTCTTTGCGGCCTTCTACTTTGGCAGTAAAGAGGGGGCTGTCGTTGGAGGACTAGCAGGTTTCTTGATTGACCTCTTATCAGGCTATCCACAGTGGATGTTCTTTAGCTTGGTAAACCATGGCTTGCAGGGATTTTTCGCAGGATTTAAAGGGAAATCTCAGTGGCTAGGCCTTATCTTAGCTACTATTGCGATGGTAGGAGGCTACGCCTTGGGTTCAACTTTGATGAATGGATGGGCAGCAGCCCTACCAGAAATCCTACCAAACTTCCTGCAAAATATCGTGGGAATGGTTGTAGGGTTTGTGCTTAGTCAAAGTATTAAGAAAATTAAGTAAAGCGGCTGGAGAAAAGTTCTAAAAATCAGAAAAACGCATAATATCAAGTGCTGAAAAACCTTGATACTATGCGTTTTATTGTGGGAAGATTTTATACTCTTCGAAAATCAAATTCAAACCGCGTCAACGTCGCCTTGCCGTACTCAAGTACAGCCTGCGGCTAGTTTCCTAGTTTGCTCTTTGATTTTCATTGAGTATTAGATGAATATTAATCAAAATAAAGCAAGTCTTTGCTGGTGCTTGTAAAGAGGTCAAAGCCATCCTTGGTAACAACACCACAGTCTTCGATACGGACGCCGACTTTACCAGGGATATAGATACCTGGTTCAACAGAGAAGCACATGCCTTCTTCGATGACCATGTCGTTTCCTTCCATGATAGATGGGAATTCGTGGACATCCATACCGATACCGTGACCGAGACGGTGGTTGAAGTACTCACCGTAACCAGCTTTTTCGATGACTTCACGTGCAGCGCGGTCTACTTCATGAGCAGTCACACCAGGTTTGATAAAGTCAAGGGCAGCTTGTTGGGCTTCAAGGGTCAAGTTGTAAATATCTTTCTTGAATTGGTCTGGTTTTCCGACAGCGACTGTACGAGTCATATCTGATGCGTAGCCATTGACCATAACACCCAGGTCAAAGAGGAGAAGGGCATCTTTTTCGACCTTGTTTGCACCAGGAATTCCGTGTGGATTTGCAGCATTGTCACCAGTCAAGACCATGGTATCAAAACTCATTTCATAGCCTTCACGTTTTAAGGCGAAGTCGATTTGGGCGATGATATCTGTCTCTGTTTTATCAAGAGAGATATTGTCAAAACCAACTTTTACAGCTTTATCAGCATAGAGACCTGCAACCATCATTTTTTGCACTTCGTCAGCTGATTTGATGAGGCGCATGCGTTGGATGCGAGGAGTGAGGTTTTCAAACTCAGCAGTTTCAAAGACTGCTTTCAAACCATGGTATTTGGTTAAGATGAGATTGTCAAACTCGACAGCGACACGTTTGAAATCGTGCTGTGGCAAGGCATTTTTAATTTTTTGCCATGGATTTTCAGAATCCACATAGCCCACTACTGGGAAGGAAACAGTGCTGGCTGCACGCTCCACTTCAAGGGCTGGGACAAAAAGGAGAGGTTCCCGGTCCGCTAGGACAAAGAGGAACATTTGGCGTTCATGGGGATCACTGTAAAAACCAGTGAGGTAATTAATAGTGACGGGGTCAGATACGACAGCGACGTCTAGTTTTTCTGATTCAAGATATGTTAGGATTTGTTGTAATTTAGACATATGCTACCTTCTTTCTACCCCTCTATTTTGGCAAAAAAAGAGAGAAAATGCAAGAGAGAAGGGTAAAAGAACAGGCAAAAAGAACTCCGACAAGATAGTGGAGTTCTTTTATCTAATTTTCCTTAGTTTAAGAAAAGTCAGCCTTGCTTTTCACGTCACGGTATTCTTCAGCGATTTCTTGGCTGAGAATGTCCTCATAGGCAGGGAGTTGGATGTCCTGACCGTATTTCTTCTTGAGGGCAGTAGTGACTAGGCGATAAGCTAGATTGGCATTACGAGAGAGGATAGGTCCGTGGAAGTAGGAACCAAAGACATTCTTATAATGAACCC
>CAUVGG010000035.1:0-7187 GCA_963551305.1 uncultured Streptococcus sp. | reverse complement strand
TTTCTTCATCGGTACGACCTGAAGCACCCAGCTCCAAATCTTCCAAGGTTTTATTGGCTAACTTGGCATAGTTGTGGGATTTTTCCACACGAAAGTAAACATCCCCTTGACTCTCATAGGCAAAGCCTTTTTCAATCAAGTCTTCCACAAAGCGGATAATGTCAGCCATAAACTCGACTACACGTGGATGACGAGTCGCAGGCTTAACACCCAAGGCCGTCACATCCTCACGAAAGGCAGCTATGTACTTATCCGCGACCTCCTGAGGTGTGATGCCTTCTTCCTTGGCACGGTTGATAATCTTATCATCCACATCTGTAAAATTGGAAATATAGGCAACCTCGTACCCACGGTACTCAAAATAACGACGAATGGTATCAAAAGCCACCGTCGAGCGGGCATTCCCCACGTGGATATAGTTGTACACCGTTGGCCCACAAACATACATCTTAATCTTACCATCCTCAATAGGGACGAAATCTCGCAATTCACGAGTCATGGTATCATAGATTTTAATCACTCACTGTCTCCTTTCTTACTTATTAGTAGAGAGTAGTTTTAATCCAACTCTCTAGCAATCATTAATGCTATCTCAAAAAAAGTCACAGCATCTGCTTTTCTTTCTTCATGTCTTGCATCCCACTCATGATTGTGATGGTCAACATAATCAGCCGTGTAGAAAAACTGATAAACCTTGGCTTGTCGAAATTGTGCCCAAGCCATAATTGCTGAGGCTTCCATATCCACAACAGTCGCACCTGCTGCTAATCTACGTTTGACCTTATCGGCTGTTTCACGATAGAAAGCATCTGTAGTCCAAGCCTTTGTTCGAATGTGCTCAATACCAGATTTATTCAAAGCCTCTTCCATGGTTAAGAGCAGAGTTTCGTCATAAGCTACCTCATCACTAGCAGGAGCATAATGGTAACTTGTACCTTCATCACGTAGAGCTGAACTTGGTAGGATTATTTTATCTGCCTGAATAGACTGATCTAAAACTCCGCAAGAACCCAAAACAATAAAGTTCTTAAATCCTCTTGCCTTGAGTTCTTCTAAGAGTCCTACAACCATTGGGGCTCCAATAGTAGCCATAGCAACTGCTACCTTTCTCCCTTCTTTTTCATAGATATACCATGGGAATTTGCCATTTAGATTGGTTAGATAGCCAGCTTCATAAACACCTTCAAACTGTTTTACTCGTTCAACGATTTCTCCATTAAAAGATAAAATAATCGTATCACAAATTTCTCCACCACCACGAATACTTCGATCAGTTGGTTCGATAACAGCAGGTACATTTTCGAATTCTTCTAACAGCATTTACCTAACCTCCTACCTAAAGCATTACTACTCTCTACAACCCCGACGATCTGTGACTGGCATCTTTAGCATGCTCGAGTTTATTGACGTAGTACTCTCGTTTTTCTTCGACTTCGTGGATCATTGGTTCATCCTTCTGTCCATGAACTCGGACGATCTTAGCTGGAATACCGACAACTGTCACATCACTAGGTACGTCTGCCACGACTACTGCAGCAGCACCGACTTTGGCATTTTCACCGATTTCTACTGGCCCGATAACTTGGGCATGGGCCGATATGAGAGCTCCTTTACGCACAGTCGGATGGCGTTTGCCACAGTCTTTCCCTGTCCCACCGAGAGTCACTCCATGATAGAGCAGAACGCCTTTTTCAACAATCGCTGTCTCTCCAATCACCAAGCCTGAACCGTGGTCAATAAAGACACCTGAATCAATCTGGGCACCTGGATGAATCTCAATCTGAGTCCAAAAGCGCCAAAACTGACTGTGCATGCGAGCCAGGAGTTTGAATCCGTGCTTCCATAGAAAATGTGAGAGACGGTGGGCAGCCAAGGCCTTGACACCTGGATAAGTCAGCAAAACTTCCAAACTGTTGCGTGCCGCTGGATCATTTTCTTTTACAATATCAATGGTTTCGCGCCACCATCCCATACATTTCTCCTTTTCTTATTCTGAATCTTTTGGTGTTTCTGTAAATTCTTTCTTAGGTTTGTGGTCCTTGTGATGACGTGGACGGTGAGGACGTTCAGCCTTTTCGCTTTTTTCATCGTGTTCTGGTTTTGGTGGACGAGGAAGAAGAACTTTCATAGAGGCATCGATACGGCCTTTTTCATCAATCTTGATAACCTTAACGTCGACTTCATCACCGATAGCTACCAAGTCCTCGACACGGTTGGTACGAGTCCAAGCCATTTCCGAAATGTGAACGAGGGCATCTGTCTTGTCAAAGAGGTTAACAAAGGCACCAAATTTCTCGATACGAACAACCTTAGCATGGTAAACTTCATCGACTTTAGCTTCACGAACCAAGCCAGCGATGATTTCTTTGGTACGGTTAATAGCATCTTGGTCGCTAGAGTAGATAGAAACATTACCTTCTTCGTCGATATCAATCTTAACGCCTGTTTCAGCGATAATCTTGTCGATGGTTTCTCCACCCTTACCGATGACAATCTTAATCTTGTCGACATCAATCTTGATGGTATCAATTTTCGGAGCAGTTGGAGCCAATTCTGGACGAACTTCTGGAATGGTTGCTTCGATCACATCAAGGATTTCAAAACGAGCTTTCTTAGCTTGAGCAAGAGCCTCAGTCAAGATTTCTGCAGTAATTCCTTGGATCTTGATATCCATTTGAAGGGCTGTAATCCCTTCACGAGTACCAGCAACCTTGAAGTCCATGTCTCCAAAGTGGTCTTCCAATCCTTGGATATCTGTCAAAACAGTGTAGTTATTTCCATCTGAGATGAGCCCCATGGCAATACCAGCTACTGGCGCTTTGATTGGCACACCACCAGCCATAAGGGCAAGAGTTCCCGCACAGATAGATGCTTGAGATGAAGAACCGTTTGATTCCAAGACTTCTGCTACCAGACGGATAGCGTATGGGAATTCTTCCAAACTTGGTAAGACTTGAGCAAGGGCACGCTCACCGAGAGCACCGTGACCAATCTCACGACGACCTGGTGCACCATAACGACCTGTTTCCCCTACAGAGTATTGAGGGAAGTTATAGTGGTGCATAAAGCGTTTCTTGTACTCTGGATCCAAACCATCAATGATTTGAGTTTCTCCCATCGGAGCCAAGGTCAAGACTGAAAGGGCTTGAGTTTGACCACGAGTAAAGAGACCTGAACCATGCACACGAGGAAGATAGTCCACTTGTGCATCCAAAGGGCGGATTTCATCAACCTTACGACCGTCAGGACGCACCTTGTCTTCTGTAATCAAACGGCGCACTTCAGCATGTTCCATTTGTTCCAAGATTTCAGCCACATCACGCATGATGCGTTCAAATTCTTCATGGTCTGCATATTTTTCTTCGTAAACTGCTGTTACTTGGTCTTTCACTGCTTGAGTTGCAGCTTCACGAGCCAATTTTTCTTCTACTTGGACCGCTTTTTGAAGATCACTGTTGTAGGCTGCGATGATTTCAGCTTGCAAGTCAGCATCTACATGAAGCAATTCCACTTCTGCTTTTTCCTTACCAACAGCAGCAACGATTTCTTCTTGGAAGGCAATCAATTCTTTGACTGCTTCGTGACCTTTAAGAAGGGCTTCCAACATGATTTCTTCTGACAATTCTTTGGCACCAGACTCAACCATGTTGATAGCGTGTTTGGTCCCAGCTACTGTCAATTCAAGAAGTGATTGCTCTGCTTGTTCTTGAGTAGGGTTGATGATGATTTGGCCATCGACATAACCCACTTGTACCCCAGCGATTGGACCGTCAAACGGAATGTCTGAGATAGAAAGTGCCAAGGATGAACCAAACATAGCTGCCATTGGAGCAGAGGCATTTTCATCGTAAGAAAGAACCGTATTGATGACTTGCACTTCGTTACGGAAACCTTCCGCAAACATAGGACGGATTGGACGGTCAATCAAACGCGCTGTCAAAGTTGCATCTGTCGAAGGACGTCCTTCACGTTTCATAAAGCCACCAGGAAACTTCCCAGCTGCATACATTTTTTCTTCGTAGTTGACTTGGAGTGGGAAGAAATCCCCAGTTGCCATTTTCTTAGACATAACGGCCGCAGTCAAGACAGTTGACTCACCGTAACGCACGACAACAGCGCCATTTGCTTGCTTAGCAACCTGACCAGTCTCTACGATTAACTCACGACCCGCAAAAGTCGTTTGAAATACTTGTTTTGTCATTTTAATCCCCTTTGGATTGATGAAATTATACGCCTTGCCTACAAAGATCAAGATACCAAGGACGTCAAAAGCAAAGTAAAAATAGGAAACTGACGAAGTCTTCGATGAAGACAAGACAGTTTATCTTTTTTACACAGCTTTTCGGCCGGGTTCAATTACACAAGATACTAAGCCGTTAAGCAACTCAAAGGAAAATAGGAAATCGAACGACGGAGCGACTGCTCCTAGGTAGATTTATCTTTTTCCACAGAGTTGTAGGCGTGTTCAGTTACACAGGATACAAATCATTAGAAAGGATTGATGCTAAAGCATCTAAGCCTTTCACGCTAATCGCTATCATGCGATTAGCTAAATGCTTTACTAACTCCCTTGTCAAATAATATCGATTTGACTCGCTCGTGTCGCTAAATCTTGCAATTTGAATGCATTGTATTATTTTATACCCTCATCTTTGTATCAAGTACGTACAGAGTCTATTTTATCATATTTTTCTTAAAAAGTGCGGGCTTTTCTATTAAAAAGGAACCATTCCCCCATGAAAAGAGGAATGGTTTGTTGTTTATTTTATTTAGCAAATTCTTTGGCTTTCGCAACTGTCATTTTTCATTTAAAAGCAAGTGAATGACAAGCTATCGTCTCAGTGGTTAAAGAATCGATTATCCTAAAGACTGATGATTAAACAAGGCATGGGTTGCTTGGTGGATGTATTTCGCTGTTTCAGCATTGTTCATGGTGTAGAGATGCACACCTGCGACATCCTGGGTTACCAAGTCCACGATTTGATCCACTGCGTAGGCAAGTCCTGCTGCTCTGAGTGACTCTGGGTCATGCTCATACTTGTCTAAGATGGCCTTAAATTTACGTGGAAGGTGGATATTCTCACAAGTCTTCAAGAGACGAAGGGCTTGGTTACGGTTCAGAATTGGCATGATACCCGCATGAATAGGAACATCAATCCCTGCCAAGGTACACTTGTCTTGGAAATCATAGAAACGCTCATTGTCAAAGAAAAGTTGCGTTACGAGACTTGAACAGCCTGCATCCACTTTCTTCTTGAGATTTTGAATATCCGAGATCTGGTTTGGCGAGTCAGGGTGCCCTTCTGGATAGCAAGCGCCAACAATATCAAAGTGAGGGGCTTGTTCCTTGATGAACTCGATCAAGTCCGTTGCATAGCGGAAGTCCTTTTGTGGCTCCACATCTGGGATGATATCTCCACGCAAGGCCAAGATTTTCTGTACCCCAACCTTATCCAAGTCTGCAATGGTTTCAGCAACCTTTTCCTTGGTCAGATAGATAGCTGGCAAGTGGGCAATGGTTGGAATCGCCAAGTCATTCTGGATAAAGTCAGCCAAACGAACCGTTGTTTCCTTGATATTAAATTTATTATTGCTGGCGGTCACACTGATAAAGTGCGGTGTCAGCTCCCGCATATCCTGCAAGGCTGAAATAATTTTATCATTACCCACAGCTGGGTTGGGAGGGAACACTTCAAATGAGAGTGACGGTGTTTGGCGTGACATAGTTTTTGTCCTTTTCTTTGATTTCGATAGTGCTTAGCTAGATAGGGCTAAGCAGTTCCTTGATCAAACAGTGTCAAGAGAGAAATCGAATCTTACAATTTCTCACGCGCAGCTTTTGCTGCTTCGACAAGGCGGATCAAGCTTTCTTTTGTTTCTGGAATACCACGTGTTTTCAAACCACAGTCAGGGTTGATCCAAACTTTCTTGCTTGGTACTTTGGCAAGGATAGCATCGATTGTGTGGTCGATTTCGCCTTCATTTGGCACACGAGGTGAGTGGATATCGTAAACCCCAGGTCCCACTTCTGTTTGGAAGTTTTTCGCTTTGAGTTCGTCCAAGATTTCAAGGTTTGAACGGCTTGCTTCAAAGGAAATAACGTCCGCATCCATGTTGTCAATAGCTGGGATGATATCTGTAAATTCTGAGTAACACATGTGAGTGTGGATTTGCGTATCTGGCGCTACTGTAGAGTGTACCAAGCGGAAGGCAGGAATAGCCCAGTCAAGGTAGTCTTCGTACCAGTCGCTACGACGGAGTGGCAATTTCTCACGAAGAGCAGCCTCGTCGATTTGGATGATTTTCACACCAGCAGCTTCAAGGTCAAGAACTTCATCCTTGATAGCAAGAGCGATTTGAAGAGTAGAATCCTTGATAGAGATGTCTTCACGTGGGAATGACCAGTTGAGGATGGTAACCGGTCCAGTCAACATACCCTTAACAGGTTTGTCAGTACGGCTTTGTGCGTAGCTAGACCATTTGACAGTGATTGGGTTGAGACGAGTGACATCACCCCAGATGATTGGTGGTTTCACCCCACGCATACCGTATGATTGTACCCAACCATTCTTAGAGAAGAGGTAACCTGACAAGTTTTGACCGAAGTACTCAACCATGTCATTACGCTCAAACTCACCGTGTACAAGCACGTCAAATCCAACTTCTTCTTGCCATTTGATCCATTCGTCGATTTGCTCTGCCAAGAACTTGTCATAGTCTTCTGCTGACAACTCTCCCTTACGGAAGGCCAAACGTTTAGCACGAACTTCTTTAGTTTGAGGGAATGAACCGATAGTTGTTGTTGGAAGAGCTGGAAGTTTGAAAGCCTCTTCTTGGATAGCTTCACGTTCCGCAAAGGCTGGCAAACGAGTGTAGTCAGCGTCTGTCAATCCAGCGATGCGTGCACGAAGTTCCGCATTTACACCCACACGCTCAGTCGCAAAGAGCTCTTTGTTAGCTGCAAGAGCTTCTGCACCTTGACCGTTGCGGATAGCATCCAAATCACGAATCTCATCCAATTTTTCAACTGCAAAAGCAAAGTGGTTCAAGATAGCTGGTTCAAATTCTTCGTTAGCAGTTGTAAATGGCACATGAAGAAGTGAGCATGAGCTTGTCAAAACAATGTTTTCAGCTGGGATTTGCTCAAGAACAGCCAAGCTCTTTTCGTAGTTGTTGCGCCAGATGTT
>CAUVGG010000034.1:0-7942 GCA_963551305.1 uncultured Streptococcus sp. | reverse complement strand
CATTTGTATTATCTAATAAAATCCAAAGAAAGGATAGAAGCAAACTGTCAGCCTTATTCAGTTCTGAACAGTTTGTCTCAAGTGTCTGTATGCTAAAAAGAGACCGTCGAGTCAACAAGACAAAAAAAGCCATTTATCAAGCTTTTTTACAAGTTTTGAACGTCAAAGGCTATGATGCTACTACTGTCCAAGATATCATTGACTTGGCAGATGTTGGCCGCTCGACCTTTTACTGTCACTACGAGAGCAAGGAACTGCTTTTAGATGAGCTCTGTCGCTATCTCTTTCATCATCTCTTTGAAAGGGAAGAACACTTGACTACCGAAGACTACCTCGCACATATCTTTTTACATTTTCAAAAAAACCAGGACCATGTCACCAGTCTTCTTTTTTCAAAAAATGACTACTTTCTCCGCCAACTACACAAGGAACTCGAACACCATGTTTACCCCATGGTAGCGGAGGATTTGCAAGAGACCTATCCGAACATACCAGCCTCCTACCTCAAACATTTTGTAGTAACCAATTTTATCGAAACACTGACCTGGTGGCTAAAAAAAGGAAAATCATATACCGAAGACCAAGTAGTGAGATTTTACTTAGATGTGATTGAGATGACTTCTACAAAATCACTCGAGATTTAATCCTGTTACAAAGAAAGGAATCAACCATGTTAAATTCTATTATCCTAGGAATACTGACGATTGTACTAGCTCTCGGTTTTTCACTTCTCCATCTCGCAGCTGCTTTCGCAGCCATGAAAGAAAAAAACTACTGTCGGGGAAATATGTGTATCTTGGTGGGAAGCTGTCTCACCTCACTAGCTCTTGCTATCTTTTTCTTTGTCCCGCTTGCAACGGTCATCTTATGGATAGTGGGCTCTAGCATCATCTGCTACGGTGCTTACTGGAATGGGCAACAGCAAGAAAGTCAACATATATCGCACCACATCATTCGTATAACGAGCGCTATCGTTATTACCGTGTTACTCATTTTGCTCTAACACAAAAAAGGATCTTCTGATCCTTTTTTATTTTTTAAGCGCTTTTTGCTGCCTTGCTCCACTGGTACCAACCAACTAGACTGTTAATGAGATAAATCTGGTATTTCCCTTGGATTTGCAGGCTTTCTCCCCACCAGAGATAGATTGAAAAGACATTAGTAGCCGCCCAGAATATCCACTGTTCACGGTAAACAGCTGTCATGAGGATTTGCCCTACCCCATTGGTCGCATCTGTGATTGAATCACGATAGGGGCGATTAGCACCAATAGACTGATAAATAAACCCAAAGGCCAACCACCAAAGAACACTAATAGAAAGATACTTTGTCCAACCCTTGCCGTCCAGTTTACGTGCGACAAATTCCTGCTTTTCCTTCTTAAACTGTGCCTGGTAAATCCACACTAGAAGTCCAATCGGTTGCATGATCGTAAAGTAGAGTGTCGTCAACACCTCGCCATAAAAGCCTTTCTGTAGGGCAAGCACCAGATAAATGATGGAATTAATCAAACCAAATAGGTAGTTACTAGCACGACCTTCAGCTTCTCAAAGAGCAGAAAAAAGGTTAGTAAGGCTTGAGAGATGAATCATTTTAAAGGCAAACAATTCCAACAAGACATCATCATTGTCGCTGTTGGTTATTACCTACGTTACAATCTGAGCTATCGTGAAGTTCAGGAATTGCTTTATGACCGTGGAATAAATGTTTGTCACACTACGATTTATCGGTGGGTTCAAGAATACAGTAAAATCCTCTATCATCTCTGGAAAAAGAAAAATAAACAGTCCTTCTATTCGTGGAAAATGGATGAAACCTATATCAAAATTAAGGGGCGTTGGCATTATCTCTATCAAGCGATTGATGCGGACGGTTTAACATTGGATATCTGGTTACGAAAGAAACGTCGAGCAGACGATAACAGCTATAAGTTAGAAGATACCGCCTATCAAGAAGATAAAGCACGCAAAGCAGAAACCGAAGATAAGCTAGCTATTGAAGCAATGAAAAGCAAGTACACCACGCTATTGCTAGAAAATATGTTGCTAAGTCCGTTTGAAATGCAAGATACAAAAATCATGGCAGGATTGCAAGTCCATGTTTACCCCCTCTATGACGAACTGAAAGAATTAAGAGGGCTAAATAGTGTCAAAGACCACTTGTCTTATGTTGCCAGCAGACGTGAAGAATATTCTAAGCATAATATCGCACGCTACCTCAAAAAAGCCATTGAACAATATCTACCAACGGTTAAAAGGCAGGACTTAAACCATGAGTGAAGACTTAAAAACGATCAAAGAGCTGGCGGATGAGTTGAGTGTTACAAAACAAAATATTCAATATCACTACCAAAGGTTACCAAAAGAATTACAGCTTAAAAGTTCCAATGGGTCTAATCTAATAAATTCTAAAGCAGAAAAAATAATTTTAGGTAAAGTAGAAAGTAGTAGCAAATCAAATACCAAAGACCAACAAATAAGTAGCAAAGACCAACAAATAGAAAAACTAACTAATTTGTTAGACCAGTAACAACGATTAGCCTTGCAAGATAAAAAGTTGCTAGAAGAATACAAGGCGGAAAATGATAACTTAAAAGCCCTCAAAATGCCCTCACAGGAAACAGAATTCAAACACTTAGACAATCAATATAAAGATGAAGTGAACGCTCTTAAAGAGAAGTTGGAAAATTTGCAGGAACAAATCAAAGATCAAAAAAGGATAGAAGAACAAGAAAAACCAATAAAATGGTGGGGACTATGGCGAAAATAGATGATTCAGTTAAAAAGAAAGTTTCAGAATTGCGATTTAAAGGATTCACGGATGAATGGGAACAGCGTAAGTTGGGAGACGAAGTTCGAATAGTGATGGGACAGTCTCCTAATTCAGAAAATTATACTGATGATCCTAATGGGCGCTAAAAATGCTAAGACCTATGAAGACCTATTTTGTATTAGTCAAACAAAAAATCCAAAAGAAATGGTATATGATTATGACCATGAAACAAAGTAAAATCAAACCGAGTGATCTGAGGAAGCACCCGATGATCATGAAACGTTATTAAACACAAAAGTCACCCATGTGAGTTCTTGCCAGAAGCTGAAGTTAATCCTTCAACCTGGAAAACCCGCAGAGGTGACTTTTTCTATACATCTCGATTTTTCTGGCAATAATCATTAACCGATAAATATGTCTGTGAATCACCCAGCGACTCCGCTATGTCCATAATCCGCGGTGGTAGTAATCCCACTCGCCGGACAAGTTCGTGATTGCTGAACAATTCCCGTGGACTGCCGGCGAAGCCAAACTTCCCGTGTTCCATAACATACACCGACTCAAACTCGGCGGCGACCCAATCCATGTCATGGGTGATGGTCACAACTTGGTGGCCCGAATCAGCCAACTGATGGAAAATTGCGGTCAACTTGCGCCGGCTTTCCCAATCAAGCGACATCATCGGCTCATCAAATAAATAAATCGCCGGATCCACTGCCAAAACTGTGGCAACGCTCAACAGCTTGCGTTCCGACAATGACAGGTCATATGGACTTTCAGCTGTTTTATCATCCAAGCCAACTCTTTTTAGAGCCGCTAAAGCCCGCCTCGTAATCGTGTCGTGGTCATCCATGACCTGCGCGACATTCCACTCCACCTCTCGTTGAACGGTCGGGTTGAAAAGCTGATCGTCAGGATTCTGAAAAGTAATCCCAACCTTCAGTAACTTTTCGACTGGTTTAAGATCATTAAAATTTTCTCCATCGATCTTAATCACACCGGTTTGTGGTGTCAGCAAGCCCGTCAACAATTTGAAGAGCGTTGATTTGCCGGCACCATTTTGGCCGACAATCGCCACCATCGGATCGGCGAAGTGTTTGTCTTCAACATCCAAGCTAAAGGACCGTTCCGGATAAGTGAACGTCAGGTGGCTCAGTTCAATTGTGGACATAACGAACCTCCTTCAGATCAGCGTAATTCACCGGATACCGGCCATCAGCCAAGTGCCAATCCATTTTTTGAGCAAGTTGCTGGATTGTCGGGGCTGGAATCTGCCAGTCAGCTGCCAAATGATTAAACACCTCACTCGGCCTGCCCTGGGCTACCATTTGACCCTCGTGCAGTACCCACACAACGTCGGCGACTTCGCACAAATCGTCAATTTCACTGGTGACAATGAAGACAGTCGTCTCTTTGACTTGGGCCAGCCATTGGAAAAATTGCCGGCGGCCAAGGGGATCCATCTCACTGGTCGGATCATCCATAATCAAAACAGCCGGATTAGCCACAATCGCCGTGGCAATTGCCAACCGCTGGATCTGACCACCGGAAAGGCTCTCGGGACGCAAATTCAGCTGTTCAATCAGCCCCATTTGCGTGGCAACTTCTTCAACCCGTTTTTGAATCAGTCCTTCAGCCATTCCCTGATTAATCAAGTCAAAGGCGATTTCATCGGCAACCGTGTCTGCCAACCCGCTTAGTTGGCCAGCTGGATTTTGCAGTACAACTCCATTCATGGCATTATAAACGGGCCAATTGTCGGACACTCGCTGGCCAAACATGTGCCAATCGCCCTCAATCTCAGCAGACACAATTTTGGGAATGACCCCTGCCAGCACACGGCACAAAGTCGATTTGCCGGAGTGGCTATTCCCGATAATCCCAACCACCTGGCCGGTATGAACCTCCGCGTTAATCTGACGCAGTTGTGGTTGCTCAGTACCCGGATAACGGGTGGTCAAATTTTCAATTACAATCCGTTTATCTTCGTCCATATCTTCCACCCAATCAATAAAATTGCCAATCCAGTCAGACCAATGTGTAGCGTCCGCGACAGGCGATACACGCGCTGGGAGGTTCTGACAGTCCGGTTGAGATTATCAAAACCTCTCAGTTGGAGAGAAATCGACCGCGTCATCGATTGATCCAAGGTCTTAATCACCAATGGAATTAGAACCGGCAGGACTGACTTTAATTTCTGAATCAACGTTTTTTGCGGATTGGTTCCGCGAACTTTTTGTGCCTGCTGGATTTTCCGCATATTGCGCATCATTTCCGGCAAAATATAACACACCG
This sequence comes from uncultured Streptococcus sp., assembly GCA_963551305.1. Classification (GTDB taxonomy): domain Bacteria; phylum Bacillota; class Bacilli; order Lactobacillales; family Streptococcaceae; genus Streptococcus. Next base: position 2,875 of record CAUVGG010000034.1, on the reverse strand, counting down.
ACATCAGAACGTAGACGGTTTTATAAGACAATCCGGACAGTTCCAAATAGGCCGCGTTTTCTGAAATACTCGTGGTCACCATAAAAAAGCCACTGGTCAAAATAATCACCAATACTCGACAACCCAGAGTGGTGGCGTAAATCAGGCCTTCTTTGTAGAACGACACCCCAAGCACAGAAAACAGCACAGTTTGATTCCGACTGTAAAATAACCCTTGGATGATCAGCATGGTGCAAATCAGAAACAGGCTGAATCCCAGCGCCTTAAAGGTGGTAGAACTCAATTTGGAAAATAACAATAGCAGTGTTGCGACAAGAATTAATCCGGCCTGAAGCAATAAATTCATACTGGCAAAGCTCAACAACGTCATGTCCAAGATGAACAAGAGCTTAGTAATCGGATCGATCACCTGGTACCACTTGAGCTTGACCCGTGGCGCTCCAGAAATCAATGTTTTATCAGTCATCATTTATCATCGCTAAAGAAGTGCACCATCCGCTTCGGCAGCTGACGATAGATGAAGAATGCCAGGTAGGCCACGCAGACTTTATCCAAAATATCCAAGACAAACTCATCGGTAAATGAGGCCAGCCACACTGGTGCATGATTGGCGACCATTACCGCAAACAATGAGTCACCCCAAGCGATACCGGTCTGACCACCCCAAAAGATGACATTGAGCGGCGTTGAAATGACAGCTGAAACGATGGCAATAATAATAGCAGAAACAAATACTCGTCGCGCTGACGAGAACCACCCATTGGCGTGCAAAACTCCGACAGCAATCCCAATTCCGATGCTGGTAATCGCATACACGGTTGAAATTGGCGATAAGGTCAGCCCATAGATCACGTTGTTGATGAAACCACTAATGGCACCGGCAACCGGCCCAGCCAACATGCTGGTAAGAAAGGTTCCCAAAGACCCCAGCCAAACGGGCAACTTTAACCCCTCCGCCAAGGCTTTGGCAACATAGTTAATCCCCACGGCAGCGGGAATCAAAGTCATAGTGGCAGCACTTAACTTAAATTTCCACATACTGGTACGATGAATCGGTTCTGTTTTCATAATCTTCTCCTTTTGTTTTTAAAGAGCCGTGTCTGGATAGACTTTCGGACGCAACGCTCTATTATATATCTACTGAACTGTCTATACACAAGATTTCCATCCTTAGTCGACATGAGCTGGAAATCTTTATTTGTTAAGTAGTTCACAACACATTATACACCTATTTTGTGAATAGTCAAGTGTATTTACAGTAAAATTTTAGAAAATCCTGAAAATTTCCTCTTATTTTCCATTTAAAAATGATAATCATTAATTCTGACACCAAAAAAGCCCAGACAAGATTGTCTGAGCATTTTTCTATATGGTCGTTTAAGCAAGTTGAGTTTAGCATTTTCAAACTATTTCTTCAACAAGCCTTGTTCTTGTAGAAACTCCTTGGCTACTTGTTCTGCTGACTTACCTTCAACACCGACTTGGTAGTTGAGCTGGCTCATCTGGCTTTCAGTAATTTTACCTGCTAGTTTATTGAGAACTGTCTCCAACTCAGGATGTTTCTTGAGAAGAGCTTCTTTCATGAGTGGCGCTCCTTGATAAGGTGGGAAGAGTTGCTTGTCATCTTCCAAGACCTGCAAATCATAACGCGCCAACTCTGCATCTGTCGAATAGGCATCCGTAATTTGAATATCGCCTGACTGAATTGCCTGATAGCGAAGAGCTGGCTCCATGGTCGCTACGTTAAGATTGAGTCCGTAGAGAGACTGCAAGCCCTTATTGCCATCTTCACGGTCATTAAACTCAAGAGTAAAGCCTGCTTTCAACTGTCCTTCCACTTTTTTCAAGTCCGAAATGGTCTTCAAGCCATATTCTTGAGCAATCTTTTTCGGAACAGCTACAGCGTAGGTGTTTTGATAAGACATAGGTTTGAGATAAGCCAGATGATCCTGTTTGGCAATGCCATCACGCGCCACTTGATAAACCTGCTCTGGTTCATGACCTACTTTAGGTGCTGGTTGAAGCAAACTTTCAGTCACCGTACCAGTAAATTCAGGATAGATATCAATATCCCCTTTTTTCAGAGCTTCATAGAGGAAGCTTGTTTTCCCAAAATTCGGTTTAACAGTCGCAGTCATACTGGTATTTTCTTCAATGAGGAGTTTATACATATTGGCCAAAATTTCTGGTTCCGGTCCCAATTTCCCAGCAATCACCAAGTTTTCTTTCTCTTTTTGAGCTAATAGGGCTGGGCTATAAGACAGACCCAGCAATACCGTCACCAAGGCAAAACCAGCAAAAATCGTCCGCAATTTTGCCTTTTCCATCACTTTTAGTAGGAAGTTAAAGGCAATGGCCAGCACTGCAGAAGAAAGGGCCCCAATCAAAATCAGACTAGTATTATTGCGGTCAATTCCCAAAAGGATAAAGGAACCCAGTCCCCCTGCACCAATCAAGGCAGCCAAGGTTGCCGTACCGATAATCAAGACCGCTGCCGTCCGAATCCCAGACATAATGACAGGCATGGCAAGTGGAATTTCAAACTTCTTGAGACGCTCCCACCTGGTCATCCCAAAGGCAATCCCAGCCTCTTGTAGACTTGGATCAATTCCCTTTAGCCCAGTGATGGTATTTTGCAAAATTGGGAAAATCGCATAGATCACTAGAGCCGTCAAAGCAGGCAAGGTCCCAATTCCCATCAAAGGGATAAAGAGCCCCAACAAGGCTAGAGACGGGATGGTCTGGAAAATCCCTGCAATCTGCAAGACCCAGTCCGCCAACTTCTCATGATATCGAAGATAAACAGCCAAGGGAATAGCAATAAAAATAGCTAGTAACAAGGTCAAAAGTGACAACTGCAAATGTTGAGATAGAG
>CAUVGG010000033.1:0-8089 GCA_963551305.1 uncultured Streptococcus sp. | reverse complement strand
AAGTGGTGGGGACGTGAGCAACTCCCTACGGGATTTCATCACTTATTTTTGAGCCAATTGTCTCAAAAATCCCCTGTTTCAGTAGCACACGCTACTGAAACTTTCACCACGACGGGCAACATCTTCCTTGCAAGCCTCCAGCTTGCTTTTTATCTTTCTTCATAGTTTATTGTCATTTCGGACAAGTTTTCAATGTATATATGTTGCGACACGAGGAGTCGAAATCGATATTATTTCGACGATGAGTTGCTTCAGCAACCGTCAGAATTGCCGAATCGAACACGCCCTAAGCTCTGGGTAAAAAAGATAGATTTTCTTGTGTTCATCGAACACTTCGTCAATCTCCTATTTTTACTATGAGCTTTTTACGGGCTTTGTATCTTAATTATACACTACCACCATGGCTGGGCGTAGGATGCGGTCATGGAGTTTGTAGCCTTTTTGGAAGACTTGGGCGATGGTATCTGCTGGATGTTCATCATCTGCTGGGAGAGTTTGGATGGCCATATGATAGTTATGGTCAAATTCTCCATCCGCTGCGATTTCTTCAATTCCTTCTTCTTTCAAAGCATGAACCAAGCTTTCTTGCACCATCTCCAATCCTTTTTTGACATCGTCTGTCAAACCTTCAACTGCGAGTGCACGTTCTAAGTTGTCGAGCGATGGTAAGATTGCTTTCGCCAAGTCTTGGCTACGATAACGTTGCAAGTTTTGACGTTCTTCATTGGCACGGCGTTGAATATTTTGCATTTCTGCATGAGCGCGAAGGTATTTGTTTTCGAACTCATCCGCACGTTCATTTGCCAAGTCCAATTCAGACTTCTCAGGAGTTGTTTCTTCAGTTGTTTCCACAACTTCCTCTTCTTTCATTTCTTCGTTTTTTTTATCTTGGGCCATTTTCGCCTCCTTTAATGATTTCAATCTTAATGTACTTCGTAATGATTACTGCTGAGGTAGCGGTAAAAGTCTGTCAACTTCATGGTCAAAACACGATTGACTACATTGACTTGGTTGACCAATTGCTGGTAATCTAGATTGACTGGACCGATAATCGCCAGAATTCCAAAACCACGATAAGGGATGAGGAATTTACTACTAATCACTGCTAAATCAGCTAGACAGGACTCTTGACTGTCTGCAACACGGACATTTTGCATCTGATCTTCATGCAAACCTTCACGAATCTCCAGAGCCACCTTTTGCGGTTGGTCAAAGAACTGATAGGCTGCTAGATTGGCAAAATTCAAGAGATTGACCTTGCCCGACACCACAATGTTTTCGTTGAACATTTCTTTAAAAATGTGTTCAAAGAGATCCATGACATTGTCCGTTGTTGTAAAGTAACGCTGGATAATCTGCGGAATTTCCGTCCGAATCTTGTAGTGAATATCTAGAACAGTGTGTTCCAAGAAACGTTCCTGAATGATGCTCTTCAGTTTCAGCAAATCCTCCTGCAAAAAGTTCCTTGGAATCAGAAACTGACTGGTAACCGTTCGGGATTCGTCTAGGGTGAATACTGCCAAGGCTGTATGTTGCCCTAAAACAACGATATCAAAGGCTGTCAACCGTTGCCTGCTCGGCTCAACATCTAGCGCTACAACTGTGCAGCCACTCAAGTCTGTCAAGACATTAGCAGCCTCTTGTAGAATATCCTCCAGTTTGAAGAACTCCTGATCAAAGGCTTTGACAATCTCATAGACCTCATTTTCAGCCAATCGGTCAAAATCCAGTGAGTGTTTCACATAGTACTGAAAACCAGCAACACTTGGCATCCGACCGCTTGAAGTATGCGCCTTCTCAAGCAAACCTTGCTTTTCTAGAGCCGCCATGTCATTACGAATGGTAGCACTACTAGAATTGATAGACTCTTGTAGCGCCTTGGATCCGACAGGTTCATGCGTTTTGGTAAAGATGTCAATAATCAGATTTAAAATATCCTGCTGACGTTCTGTAACCATCTCATCACTCCTCACTGTCAGATTGATTAGCACTCGATACATACAAGTGCTAACTCATGATTCTATTATACACCCTTAGAAGAGAATGTCAAGACAAAAACTCAAAAAATTAGCACTCTTTTGTCAAGAGTGCTAAAAATCGGTCTGAAGACCTAGAATCTTACTTTTTATCTACTTGGTATTTCCTTTTTAGTCTGAAATAACCATAGATAAGATAAGAAATCAGTAATAAATATAAAACAAAAATAATGAAGAAAGAAATAGAAAGATCTTCTCTAAATAAACTCACACAAACAACGAAACCACCTAAGAAAGCAGCTGTACATGAACGAAGTCTATATCGCATAACTTCCCATCTGAGGGCATTACTCATATAGAATTGATCCTCCGGAAGTAAATCAGAAGATGATTTACAGAGGACAGGCCATGGAGTCGCTTCTATCCATTCCCAACCCCTATTTCTAAAATCTTGCATTTCATGATTATACTTCTTAAGAAATCTAGAATCATAGATACGGTAAATGACATCGTCCGGTTGACATTGGTCAAAATAGAAAAAACCAAAACGACTAGTTCTATACCTCCAACCTTTCAGATGCATCTCATGTAAATATTCTTCTTCCTTGTCCAAATCAACAATGGTGAAAATCTTAAATTGCTTTTTATTTATCATGACTTTCCCTCCAATTTTAAGCATACCTACCCTATCATAAATCTGATAATTTCTTCTTTTTATGCCATAACTTCCAGCCAATATAAGAAGCTATTAACAAAAGGATCAAAGATAAGAAAATATCTAGCCCGACCGCAAGTAAACTCCATAGACCATACGCATTACTTCTATTGAGCAATTTAAGTAAGAATGGTATATGTATGGCCAGCAAAAGTAAAACAGGTACTAGTCGCAGTCTTAAAATTCGATAAAGCATATCTAACTTGCTAGTAGCATCGTTATAAATCTCAAACTCAGCATCTGATTCAATTTGAGAATAAGGTTTTCTAAAGTAGGAAAAACTATTAAAGTCTGTAATATGCTCCCAGCCACAGTCTTTAAACAGTTGTAAATAGGAGGCTCTCTCTGATTTTTCCATTGGGTAAAAATCCAACTAATAAGACACTTGCTCAGGGTGACACTTTTCAAAGGTATACTTAACTACAAACAATAAGATAGAATAGCTTACTTTTCTAAGTTTCCAGCCCTTAGCATGCATTTCTCTAAAGTATAGAGCCTCCCTCTCATAATCCGCAATGGTAAAAATTCGATAAACATTTTTCTTTTCCATCATCCTTCCTCCCGACTATTTCTGTAGAGCCGTTCAATACGTTTCAATTCAATATCCAAGACTTTTCGTCCCAAGTCTGTGATCTGATAGATTTTCCGTTTCTCCTCTTCGCGAACAAAGGAAATCAAGCCATCCTTTTCCATCTTTGACAAGGTCCCATACATGGTCCCTGGACTAATCGAAACTTGCGAATCTGTCATCTCCTTGACCTTTTGCGTAATACTATACCCATGGTTCTCCTTCTGTAGACAAAACAAGATATAAAAGCCAGTTTCCGTCATCGGAAGATAAACTCGACGAACCTTATCCATTAATTCCATTTATAGGCATCTCCTATTCAGTTCGATATATCGCACTTCGTTATATAGAATATATCACAGCTCGATATAAAACACAAGAAAAAAGATCTGGGACAAAAGTCTCTTTGCCACAAAAAAGCAACGGCACAAAACCGTTGCTTTTTTTGGAGATAAGGGACTATTGTCCCAGCCTCCTCAATTGTTTTTGGATCGTCGAGCAAGACGCAGTGGTTGAGTGGGCTCTACTACGCTGATTTCATCAGCTTTTACAGCCCTACTCAACTGTGCGGAGGTGGGACGACGCAAATCTCCTGTTAGCAAAGATATTTCTTTAACTTTCCGTATCTATCCTCCAGCTGGTAGCTGTTTTTCTTTCTTGGATAAACTTACTATAGATACCTTGTTTGGCTAGTAAGTCTTGATGTTTTCCTTGCTCGACAATGCGGCCTTGATCCAGCACTAGAATCTGGTCTGCATGCTCAACCGTCTTGAGTCGGTGGGCAATCATGATAATGGTCTTATCTCGAGTCAGAGCCCGAATAGCCTGCATGAGGGCTTCTTCGTTTTCTGGGTCAACATTGGCTGTTGCTTCATCCAGAATGATAATAGGCGCATCCTTGATAATAGCCCGTGCGATGGAAATGCGCTGACGCTCACCTCCAGAAAGACTAGCACCTCCTTCACCGATCTTGGTATCATAGCCATCAGGCAGTGAGAGGATAAAGTCATGACAGGCAGCTTTCTTAGCAGCCTCTATCACTTCTTCCTGACTGGCCTCTGGCTTCCCAAAACGAATGTTATTGGCAATGGTATCCTCAAAGAGATAGACGCTTTGGAAGACAAAGCTGAAATTACGAATCAGGCTGTCATAGCTGTAATCTCTAACATCATGTCCGTCCAGACTGATACTGCCTTGATCCACATCCCAGAAGCGGGCGATGAGGTAGCAGAGCGTTGTTTTGCCAGAGCCAGAAGGTCCGACCAAGGCAGTTGTTGTTTTTTCGGGAATGGTGAGGGAAACCTGGTCAATAATTTTCTTATTTCCATAAGAGAAGCCAACATCTCTCAGCTCAATCTGGCTGCTCTTAGGTTCAATGTCCTGACCACTGATGTCCATCGGCTGGATAGCCAAGACTTGATTGACCATATCAACCGACAGATCAACAATGCGCAGGAGAGAAGAGAAAGAGCCAACGCCGTCTAGATTTTCATAAATCATAAAACCACTGACAATCATCATAATGGTTACCAGCAGTTCCATACTGCCATTGAGATAAAAATAGATAGAGAAAAGCCCCATAAAGAGACCGGTCAGCTTGGTCACTATGCCCTGGAGGGCAATGTAAGGTGAGGTCACGAGTGTCATTTTGGTATCTAGCTGACTCTTGCCTTCAATAGCCTTGGACAGCTTCTTAGCAGAACGGTTGACCAGATTGTAGTTCTTAACTTCAGCAATCCCTTGGCTATACTCCAAAACAACAGCTACTAGGTCCGTATCTGCCTGATACTTGTCATCAGAAACCTTACCAACTTGCCAACGCATGAGGGTATTAGGCAGGAGAAAGAGAATGAGACCCACCAAGAGAACCAGACCAACCCGCCAATCATATAGAAAGACCAAAATAGTGATGAGACCAGTCGTCAGAAAGCCCTGCACAGTCATCATAACCACTCTGGTAGCTACATCAGACAGTCCTTCCAGCGTATTAGTTGTAACACTGGTAATCTTGCCCAAGCTATTTTGATTAAAGTAACCCATGGGTAGATAGCGCATGTGCTCGGCAATTTCAATCCGCTTCTGAGCACAAGTGTGATAGCCCGCTTCCGTCTGCAGCATGGTGATTTTCAGGGTAATCCAAACGTTTAGCACAGTGGATACCAGCATGATTCCTAGAGCCAGCCAGAAGGTCTGCATAGAGAGATTCTTCTCAATCAGTCCCATAAGAACTAGGCCGATTGCTGGGATACGCAGAGCGATGATAAAGGACTTGATGATGCCCAGATAAATGGACTGATAAAATTTCTTACGGTCCTCTGCCGTACAAAAATCAAAGAATTTCTTCAGTATATTAAGCATGGGTCAGCCCTCCTTCCATCTCACCACTATCCCTGGTAGCAATATGGGTCCGCCACATGGAAGCATAAAGCGGACTAGCTGCCAGCAACTCTTCATGCCGACCCCTAGCTTCAATCCGACCATCATTGACCAGGACTATCTGGTCTGCACTCATAATCGTAGACAGCCTGTGGGCAATGACAATCAAGGTCCGTCCCTCAATCAGACGAGCTAGACTGGACTGAATCCGTGCTTCATTTTCCGGATCTGTATAAGCAGTCGCTTCATCCAAGATAAGAATCGGCGCATCCTTAAGCATGGCACGGGCGATGGCAATCCGCTGACGCTCCCCACCAGATAGATGACCACCGCCAGAGCCTACCTGAGTCTCAAAGCCATTTTCCAAGTTCATGATAAAGTCATAACAGCCACAGCGACGGGCAATCTCGATGACATCTTCATCAGAAGCTGCTGGATTTCCCATCCGGATATTTTCCATAATAGTCTCATCAAAGAGGTAATTATCCTGGGTCACGTAAGCAATCTGCCGGCTGTAATAGTCTAGCGGAAGCTGGCGAATGTCCAAGCCACCATAAGTAATCTGGCCAGAAGTGACATCCCAGAAAGAAGCTAGAAGCTTGGCAATTGTAGACTTACCTGAGCCAGATGGCCCAACTAAAGCATTGATGCTACCAGTCTTAATATCTAACGAAATTCCATGTAGCACCTCCTCTTCATTTGTATAACCAAAGCTGACATTCGTCATGACCAGATCCCTTCCTTTTGGAAGTTCTCGCAAATCCTGAGGTCTTTTCAAATCAGGCTTTTCCAAAATATCAATGACTTGGCCAAAAATAGTCCCGATTTTCCGTAAATCGTCCATGTAACTAGCCACTAAAATCAGAGGAGTCAGAAGACTGAGCGAAAGAATAATCATCAGAATGAAATTGCTGGCAGTCAAGCTACCTTGCAGATAGAAATAACAGCCAGCCGGCAGCAGAAAGAGCAAGCCTGATGGCAGAAATGCAGTCACAATGCCCATCTCCAGATTGAACTTGTGCATCCACTCAATAAAGCAATCTGCTCCTTCTCTAGCAGCCGTCACAAACTTATCGTAAGAAAATTTTTCCTTGCCAAAAACCTTGATAACCTCAATCCCATTGATGTATTCCACCGCTGTATCATTGAGTTTTTTGGTCTTGACCAGAGTATTTTGATAGTCAGTTTCGCTATTAGCAACCATTCGTATATATGCCAGCGCCACGACGGGAATAGTCAGGAGAGACAGCAAGGTCAGCCGCCAATCGATAACCAGCATGGCAATGAGAACAATAATCGGACCAAAAATCCCAGCAGTAAACTCTGGAATTAGGTGAGCCAAGGTCGTTTCGGTCGCATCCACCCTCTCAACGATAATGTTTTTATAGCTGCCTGATGACTGACTAAGCACTATACCTAAAGGCAACCTTGCTAGCTTATCTGTCAAGCGGTGCCGCATTTCTGCTAGAATCTTAAAAGTTGCCGTATGTGACAGCATGGTGGAAATACCGTGAAATCCCCAGTAGCCAATCCAAGCCAGAGCCACCCAAGCCGACTCTTGCAGGTAGAAATCCCAGTTTTTATTGCCAGCCAAGAGCTGATTAATCATTCCGCCAATAAAGAAATAAGGCAGAAATCCTGAAATCACAGAGGCAAAGGCAAAGATTAGACTGAGCACAAAATATATCTTATGAAGGGAAACAAAGTCCCAGATCCAAGCAAGAACAGATTTTTTCTTCATAGAATTTCCTTCTTTCTATCAAAAACCAAGCAAACCTCCCCAGTCAAACAAGTCCATGATGGAATGGCAAAATTCCAGCGCCTGCTCTTGGGGCCAGTCTTGAGCCAAGGGCTCAAATACAGCTGTGTAATAAGCTGTCATGCACGATCGCAGAAACTCGTGTTTGACCAAATGATTGATTTTCCCCTCTTTGTAAGCCAGCTCCAAATAGCGATAAGTCTCGTTAGCAGCCAAATGAGGCAGACGCATCCTGAAGTCCGCTTGCGAAGAACCCTGAGATTTAAAGAGCAAGAGCTGCATAATATCCTTATACTTATAGAGAATCCGCATCAGGGACTGGAGATCCTCTAAGCGATGTGCCCACATGTCAGACAGGTGTCCCTCTTCTAGAAAAGCATAGTCACGTCGCTTCTGATCTTGTCCATACTGATCTAAGGCTGTCAGAGTAGGCTCAAGCAGAGCAGTAAAGAGACTGTCCTTACTCTCATAGCGCTTATAAAGAGCCCCAGTCGTCAAGCCAGCAGCGCGACAAATTCTCCGCAGTGAAGCATCCTGATAGCCATAAACCAAGAACTCACTCCTTGCGCTTTCCAAGATTTTTTCGTTTAACTCATCTGTTTCTTTTTTCATGATTTTAATTCGATAACACCGTTATCGCCTTTCTTCTTTTATTATAAATTCTGACAATTTAACTGTCAAGGAAAAACAAAAAA
>CAUVGG010000032.1:0-8089 GCA_963551305.1 uncultured Streptococcus sp. | reverse complement strand
CTCGTTTGATTCCTGGTATTCTGATTATTTCTATGAATAGTGGAGCTTACGTTTCGGAAACTGTTCGTGCGGGGATTAATGCGGTTCCTAAAGGGCAGTTAGAGGCAGCTTATTCCTTAGGTATTCGTCCCAAAAATGCTATGCGTTATGTTATTTTGCCACAGGCAATTAAGAATATTCTGCCAGCATTGGGAAATGAATTTATCACCATTATCAAGGATAGTTCCCTCTTGTCAGCGATTGGGGTGATGGAGTTGTGGAATGGTGCAACGACAGTAGCAACAACAACTTATTTACCGTTGACTCCCCTTTTATTTGCAGCCTTTTACTATTTGATTATGACCTCTGTTTTGACAGTGGCGTTGAAAGCATTTGAAAAACATATTGGACAAGGAGACAAGAAATAATGACAGAAACCTTGATTAAAATTGAAGAACTACATAAGTCTTTTGGGAAAAATGAAGTTTTAAAAGGCATCAACCTTGAGATTAAACGAGGAGAAGTTGTGGTCATTATCGGTCCGTCAGGGAGCGGGAAATCAACTCTCCTTCGTTCGATGAATCTCCTTGAAGAAGCAAGTAAAGGTAAGGTTATCTTTGAAGGAGTTGATATCACTGATAAGAAAAATGACCTTTTTGCTATGCGTGAAAAGATGGGCATGGTATTCCAACAATTCAACCTCTTTCCCAATATGACGGTGATGGAAAATATCACTTTGTCACCAATTAAAACCAAAGGTGAAAGCAAGGAAGTTGCGGAGAAAAGAGCACAGGAACTGTTAGAAAAAGTTGGTTTGCCAGATAAGGCAACGGCCTATCCACAGAGTTTGTCAGGTGGTCAGCAACAACGGATTGCCATTGCACGTGGACTTGCTATGGAACCAGATGTTTTGCTCTTTGATGAGCCGACTTCAGCTCTAGACCCTGAGATGGTTGGAGAAGTCCTAGCTGTGATGCAAGACCTCGCTAAATCGGGGATGACTATGGTGATTGTAACGCATGAAATGGGCTTTGCGCGTGAGGTGGCAGACCGTGTTATCTTTATGGCTGATGGAGTTGTTGTCGAAGATGGAACTCCAGAAGAGGTTTTCAATCAAACAAAAGAACAACGGACCAAGGAATTTTTGAGTAAGGTTTTGTAATACCTCATTTTTAGAAGAAATGGAGTAGGCATCATGGCTTCCAGTAAAGAATATTTAGATTTTATTCTCGAACAGCTATCAGAGCTAGAGGAGATGAGTTATCGTCCAATGATGGGAGAGTATATCCTTTATTATCGTGGGAAAATCATTGGTGGAATCTATGATAATCGTTTGTTACTGAAGCCTGTGAAGGTGGTCATGGATCAACTGGGACAGACTAGGCTTGAACGTCCTTATGAAGGAGCTAAGGAGATGATTTTGCTAGAAGATCTTGAAGATAAGTCATTTCTAGCGAAACTAATCAAGGATATGTATGAAGTCTTACCGACTCCAAAAGTAAAAAAGAAAACATGATAGATTAATCTAATATAAATAGGCATAAAAGCTCGATAAGGGCTTTTTCTTATAGTTTTTGACTATAAGGTCCATTAGTCAAGAAGTGTTAGAATGACAAGGTATTTTTTGTTATAATAGAGGATATCTGATAGAAAAGAGAAGAGATATGGCACAGATTATTGATGGGAAGGCTCTTGCGGCTAAGTTACAAGGACAGTTGGCTGAAAAGACGGCCAAACTAAAAGAAGAAACAGGTTTAGTTCCAGGCTTGGTGGTGATTTTGGTTGGAGACAATCCAGCCAGCCAAGTCTACGTTCGCAACAAGGAACGCTCAGCTCTCGCTGCTGGCTTCCGTAGTGAAGTAGTGCGAGTTCCAGAGACCATTACCCAAGCGGAATTGTTAGACTTGATTGCCAAATACAATCAAGATTCAGCTTGGCATGGGATTTTGGTCCAGTTACCTTTACCAAAACATATTGATGAAGAGGCAGTTTTATTAGCCATTGATCCCGAAAAAGATGTGGATGGTTTCCACCCGCTAAACATGGGTCGTCTTTGGTCTGGTCATCCAGTTATGATTCCTTCGACACCTGCAGGAATTATGGAGATGTTTCATGAATATGGGATTGAGTTGGAAGGTAAAAATGCGGTTGTTATCGGTCGCTCAAATATTGTTGGTAAACCGATGGCCCAGCTACTTTTGGCTAAGAATGCAACAGTGACCTTGACCCACTCACGCACCCATCATCTTGCCAAGGTGGCTGCTAAGGCAGATATTCTGGTGGTTGCAATCGGTCGCGCTAAGTTTGTGACTGCTGACTTTGTCAAACCAGGAGCGGTTGTCATTGACGTTGGGATGAACCGAGATGAAAACGGCAAGCTTTGTGGAGATGTTGATTATGATGCCGTTGCACCACTTGCTAGTCACATCACACCTGTACCGGGTGGAGTTGGTCCTATGACCATTACCATGCTGATGGAGCAAACCTATCAGGCAGCGCTTCGAACACTAAACAAGGACTAGGAAGATGAAATTCGTATTTGACCTGGATGGAACGCTATCTTTTGACTACATGACCATAGATGAGGAGATTAAGCAGGTTCTTTTAAAGGCTGAAGATTATGGGCATGAGCTTGTGTTTGCCTCAGCTCGCTCTTATCGTGATTGCTTGGGTTTATTAGGTTCTGAACTCAGTCAGCGCTTGGTCATAGGGTTGAATGGTGGCGTAGCCTATCATCTAGGGAAGGCTGTTTTCGAAAGGAATCTCGATGCTAGAGTTTATCAGGCGCTAGTGGATTATTGCCAGACCTATAATCTCCCTTTCTTTGCAGATGATTGCTTTGACTATAGTGGTCAGATTGTGGAGAAGATTCCATTTATCTCTAGTGTGGATCCCCTAAAGGTGGCTCGTTATCAGAAACTCGAGGACTTAGGGACTCCGATTAAGGTAGTCGTTTATATGGGAGACCATGAGGATTTGATTGATGACCTGCTTGGTCAGTTAGAAAGACTAGGGCAGGCTCATCTGTCCTATCATGCCCATGAAAAGTGCCTTTATGTTAATCCCTTGGATACTCATAAGGCGACAACTGTTGAAAAGTTATGTGGGGAGAACTTCATTGCTTTTGGAAATGACCAAAACGATATTGAACTGTTTAAAACGTCTCTCTATTCAGTTCAGATAGGCGATTTTGCTGGCCTTAGTCCATATACAGATGAAACGTTAGAGCTAAAAGGAGAACCTTCTCCAGCAGTGGCAGCTAAAATCTTACAGACTTTTGCGGAATTTAAGGGAAAATAGTGTAGAAGGAGGTTCGAGCCTCCTTTTGTAGTATAATGAAGTGAGAGGGAAAAAACGATGAAAGTGATTGATCAAGCTTTATTAGAAAAAGTCATTATTGAACGTTCTCGTCACAGTCATAAGGGAGATTACGGTCGTCTGCTCTTGCTGGGAGGGACCTATCCTTATGGAGGAGCTATCATCATGTCAGCCATTGCAGCTGTCAAAAGTGGGGCAGGGTTGGTGACTGTTGGCACGGATAAGGAGAACATTCCGGCTCTGCACAGTCATTTACCTGAGGCCATGGCATTTTCTCTTCAAGACCAGCAATTGTTAAAAGAACAGTTAGAAAAGGCAGAGGTTGTCTTGTTAGGTCCGGGTTTGCGAGAGGATGCATTCGGAGAAGAACTCGTAAAATGGGTTTTTAACAACCTCAGAAGTGACCAGATTTTGATTGTAGATGGTGGTGCTTTGGGCATCTTAGCAAAAGGCCAGTTACCACTTCCTTCCAGTCAGCTCATCCTAACTCCCCACCAAAAGGAATGGGAAAGACTGTCTGGTATAGTTCTTGACCATCAAAATACAGAGGCGACTGCCAGAGCTCTTTCTGCTTTTCCTCAAGGAACGATTCTTGTCGAGAAAGGTCCAGCGACTCGTATCTGGCAAGCTGGTCAGTCTGAATATTATCAGTTACAGGTTGGAGGACCCTATCAAGCAACTGGTGGGATGGGAGATACTCTGGCTGGGATGATTGCAGGTTTTGCAGGTCAGTTTGACCAAGTCAGTCTCTATGAGAGAGTGGTGGTAGCGGCTCACCTTCATTCAGCTATCGCGCAAGAACTAGCTCAAGAAAATTACCTTGTCTTGCCTACCGAAATTAGTAAAGCTCTTCCGAAAACAATGAAAATAATATCTCAAAAAGGTAGTTAATACCTTGGTTGTCTTTTTATGTTGATGTAGGTTTGTTGATAAGGTTTTCAAATACCTCAGAACCAGCGATAAACTGCTGAACTTACGAGAAATTCTAGCTTTTAAAGTATGGATGTTTACTCAAACTCAAAAATAAAGCGAGATTGTTATCAAAGTTGAGGGGTGTCAAATCATGCTTTTTTTGATATAATTTTTAATGATGAATGCAAGAAATGATCGGTATGTGGTCGTTGATTTAGAGGCGACCAGCACCGGAAGCAAGGCAAAAATTATTCAAGTAGGCATTGTGGTGATTGAGAATGGTGAAATCATCAATCAGTATGCGACTGATGTCAATCCCCACGAACCCTTGGATTCTCATATCAAAGAATTAACGGGTCTGACCGATCGGCGTTTGGCTGCGGCACCAGAGTTTTCTCAGGTGGCCGGAAAAATTTTTGAATTGGTTAAGGACGGTATTTTTGTTGCGCACAATGTACAGTTTGATGCCAACCTTCTTGCAGAATTTCTCTTTTTTGAAGGATATGAATTGCGCACACCGCGGGTGGATACAGTTGAGCTTGCTCAAGTTCTGTATCCTCAGTTTGAAAAGTATAACTTAGGAATCCTTTGTCAAGAGTTGGGCATTGAGCTGGAACATGCCCATACTGCCCTGTCAGATGCTCAGGCAACAGCAGAACTCTTGCTTTACATGCGTCAAAAACTTTTTGAGTTACCAAAAGGGCTCTTAGAAAGCTTATTAAACCTTGCAGACAACCTTCTCTATGAAAGTTATCTGGTGATTGAGGAGGTCTATCAGCAACAATCTCTCTTGTCTTTACCGGACTTGATGGAGCTTCATGGACTTTTCCTCAGAAAGGAAAGCAAAGGCTTAGTCCCACGAAAGTTATCCAAAGATTTTGCTAAAAATATTTCTTTATTGGGGCTGGAGGAGCGTCCGCAACAGTTGGAATTTGCGGAGAAGGTTGAGCACTTATTGGAAGAACACCAGACTTCCTTCATCCAAGCTCAAACAGGACTGGGCAAGACTTATGGTTATCTCCTCCCAGCTTTGAACTTGGAGAGTCAAGCAGGTGTCCTAGTGAGTGTTCCGACCAAAATTCTTCAAAATCAAATCATACAAGAAGAAGGTCAGCGCTTAAAAGAGGTCTTCCATCTGGAAATTCATAGTCTCAAGGGGCCTCAAAATTACTTGAAACTGGATGCCTTTCACCGAGTTCTCCATCGACCTGAGTCCAATCGCCTTTTCACACGCTTTAAAATGCAACTGCTCATCTGGCTAACAGAGACAGAGACTGGTGATTTGGATGAAATCGGGCAGCTTT
This sequence comes from uncultured Streptococcus sp., assembly GCA_963551305.1. Taxonomy (GTDB): domain Bacteria; phylum Bacillota; class Bacilli; order Lactobacillales; family Streptococcaceae; genus Streptococcus. Next base: position 2,576 of record CAUVGG010000032.1, on the reverse strand, counting down.
ATCGCTACCAGCATTTTCTGCCAGAACTAGTCCACGATGGCAAGCTTTCAAAGAAAAGTTTATTTGCTACAGAGGATTTTTGGAAACGAGGGCAGGAAAAGGTCAAGACCAGTCGTGTTCTTCTGACCAATCATGCCTATCTGGTCACTCGTTTGGAAGACAATCCAGAGTTTGTCGATAACCGTTTGCTGATCTTGGATGAAGTACAAAAAATGCTGCTAGCTCTCGAAAATCTAGCCCAGCAGGCTTATCGCCTTGAGGAACTTGTAACCCAGCTTGATAAGTCCATAGAGTCAGAGGAAGATTTGGTTCAGAAGCGCTTGCTTGAGAGTATTGGCTTTGAATGTCGTTACTTGATAGAGCACTACCAGTCAGGCCTTAAGAATGGAAAGTGGTTGGATTCTCTCGAACACTTGCGCCAGCATTTTTCGGAGTTAGCTCTCCCAGAGTATCGAGAGCTTGCAAACTTTTTCACCTCGGACCGTGAATTTTGGCTTGCTATAGCCGAGAAATCGAGCAATGATGTCTTGATTTGTTCAAGTAAAAAAGGCCGCTTTATACTAGCAGATTTATTGCCAGAAGATTGTAGGCTCCTAGGAGTATCGGCCACTCTTGAAATCAGCAACCGGGTTTCCTTAGCAGATCTATTGGGATTTCCAGACGCTCCGCTTGTTAGGCTTGATGTAGCAAAACAGGAGCAACAAGAAGTCTTTCTAGTCAATGATTTTCCTCTTGTGACAGAAGTTTCGCCTTTTGACTATGCTAGTGAAGTGGCTTCTGTCATTCGAAGCTTACAAGCCTTTCAAGAACCCTTATTGGTTTTGTTTACCTCAAAAGAGATGTTACTGGCAGTTTCGGACCTACTAGACCAACCTCATCTGGCTCAGTATAAAAATGGGGAACCAAGACAACTGAAAAAACGTTTTGAAAAAGGTGAACGCCAAATCTTGCTTGGAACAGGTAGTTTCTGGGAAGGAGTTGATTTTTCAACCCATCCTTGCGTGATTCAAGTGATTCCGAGATTGCCTTTCCAAAATCCCCAAGAACCGTTAACCAAAAAATTAAACCAAGAACTGCGTCAAGAAGGGAAAAATCCTTTCTATGATTATCAGTTGCCGATGGCGATCATTCGGCTAAAACAAGCCCTAGGCCGCACTGTTAGACGATCTGACCAAGGTTCGGTTGCTGTAATCTTAGACAGTCGTGTCGTCAGCAAGCGCTATGGCAAACAAATCGCTCAAACCTTGTCAAAAGAAAGAATGGTTCGGGTCCTTGCTAGAAATCAACTAGAGTCTGCAGTAGCTGATTTTCTACAATCTCGTCGCGATAAAATGAAAGAAAAATCCAAGAAAGAGAAAAGGTAAAAAATATGAAACGTTCCTTCGACTCTCGAGTCGATTATAGCCTCCTCCTACCAGTGTTTTGTTTACTGGTGATTGGAGTAGTGGCCATTTATATAGCAGTTAGTCATGACTATCCCAATAATGTACTTCCAATTCTAGGTCAGCAAATCGCCTGGATAGCCTTAGGGCTTGTCATTGGATTTGTGGTCATGTTCTTTAATACCGAGTTTTTATGGAAGGTGACTCCCTATCTTTATGGTCTAGGGCTGGCTTTGATGGTCCTCCCCCTTGTTTTCTACAATCCAAATCTTGTAGCGTCAACAGGTGCCAAGAACTGGGTATCGATTGGTGGAACGACACTTTTCCAGCCATCGGAGTTCATGAAGATTTCCTATATCTTGATGTTGGCTCGTGCCATTGTAAGATTCACTCAAAAACACAAGGAATGGCGACGGACTATTCCCTTGGATTTCCTATTGATTGGTTGGATGATTGCCTTTACCATCCCAGTCTTGGTCCTCTTAGCCCTACAAAGTGACTTAGGGACTGCCTTGGTCTTTGTAGCTATTTTTTCAGGCATGGTTCTCCTTTCAGGTGTTTCGTGGAAGATTATCATTCCTGTTTTTGCGACAGGAGTGACTGCTGTTGCAGGCTTCATGGCCATCTTTATAAGCAAGGATGGACGTGCCTTCTTGCATCAGATTGGGATGCCAACCTACCAGATCAACCGTATTTTGGCTTGGCTCAATCCCTTTGACTTTGCGCAAACAACGACTTACCAACAGGCGCAGGGACAAATTGCGATTGGAAGTGGTGGCTTGTTTGGACAAGGTTTCAATGTGTCCAATCTCCTCATTCCAGTACGTGAGAGTGATATGATTTTTACCGTAATTGCTGAAGACTTTGGCTTCATTGGTTCGGTCTTTGTGGTTGCCTTGTACTTACTTCTCATCTATCGGATGTTGAAGATTACTCTCAGGTCAAATAACCAGTTCTACACCTACATTTCGACTGGTTTTATCATGATGTTGCTCTTCCATATCTTTGAAAATATCGGTGCCGTGACAGGCTTACTTCCTTTGACAGGGATTCCTCTACCTTTCATTTCTCAAGGGGGCTCCGCAATTATTAGTAACCTCATCGGTGTCGGTCTCCTCTTGTCTATGAGTTACCAGACCAATCTAGCAGAAGAGAAAAGTGGAAAAGTTCCATTCAAACGAAAGAAAGTCGTCC
>CAUVGG010000031.1:0-8203 GCA_963551305.1 uncultured Streptococcus sp. | reverse complement strand
TCCCATTAGGAATCTCCTTTTTTCACATTTTAATCTTTCTTATTATAACACAAGTCTAGCTGATTTTCACTAGAGGAAATGGATTTTCTTTTGCAAAGCAAGCTAGGATTTCCCTCCGACTGCCACGATTTTCTTGCCTTCTTTTATCCAAGGGTGTCGGGAAAGGGAGAAGTAAAGTTGGACAGTCATCACAACCCAGAGTAGCGGTTCACAGAGAATAACACCTGTGTAGCCTGTCCAAGGAATAATCCAAGCTACGAAAATAATTTTCCCAAACAACTCGATAAAGCTAGATACGAGGGGCAAAAGTTTTTGGCCTAGTCCCTGCAAGCTATTTCTATAAATCAATAAAAGACTTAAAAATGGATAAAATACAGAACTGATACGTAAGTACAAGGTCCCGTTTTCTACCAAGTAGCTGTCTGTCGAACTTGCTAGGAAAGAAACTAGGCTAGGACTGGCAAAAAATAGGAAAATACAGGCAAGGACTGCCCAAGACATACTCAAATAGCTCCCTAAACGAAGACCTTGGACAATACGTTCGGGACGTTTCGCTCCAAAGTTTTGAGAGATAAAAGTCGTCATCGATGCTGAAATAGCCGTCATTGGTAATAAGGCAAAGGCCATGATTCGCCGTGCTGCCGTTTGAGCACTGATAATGACTGCACCAAAACTATTGACAGAGGATTGCAAAATGACACTTCCGATAGAGACGATTGACCCCATCAGACCCATGGCTAGTCCCTGCTCCAAGAGATCCACATAGAGAGCCTTAATCCATTTGAAATGTTTGAGACCCGGAAGAAGCTCTGGAACACTCTTACGAATATAAAAATAACAGAGGATTGCTGACAAACCCTGCGAGATAATGGTTGCAAGACCCGCAGACTGAACTCCCAGATGCAGTTGCGTAATAAAATATAAATCCAAGATCACATTAACGATAGCTGAAAAGATAAGAAAAGCAAGAGCCGCAAGGCTATCGCCAATCGAGCGCAGTAAGCCTGCAAAAAGATTGTAAGCAAAACTAACCCCTACACAGGTAACAATCATGGAGATGTACTCATAGGATTGAGGAAGGATTTCTACAGGTGTCTCTAAATATTGCAAGAGTGGATAAAGACCGAAGAAGCCTATCAGCATGACAAGAGCACTCAGGATGGCACCCAGAATCCAAGTTGCTGCAACAGCTTCTTTAATCTTAGCAAAATTACGAGCACCGTAAAGACGAGCGATGACAACTCCCATCCCATTTCCAACTCCGAGGGCAAAGCCGATAATCAGATCAAAGATAGCCGTCGTTGCTCCTACTGCTGCTAGGGATTCTTGTCCAAGGAACCGCCCTACAATCAAGACGTCAGCTGTATTATATAGTTGTTGGAAGATATTGGACAACAGAATTGGAAGGGCGAAGCTCAAAAGTGAGGGAAGAATGGAGCCATGAATCAGGTCCACTGTTCGTTTTTTATTCATAAAGATATTATATCAGCTTTCCAGAGGACCGACAAGATTCTTTAACGAATCCTGAAATCAATTGCTTACAGAGAGACAATTTGCTATAATCAAGAAAAGGAGGTCATTTATGAGTTTGACCAGTCAATTAATAACCGATGTGTTTCCAGATCTTGATAAAGTTGAAAAGCTAAATAACGAAGCTTTCCCCGAGGAGGAACGAGTCCCTCTTTCTGAGTTTTTGCGCTATCAGGACCGAGATGACGCCCACTTTTTTGCTTTTTATAACGAAGAAGAATTTGTTGGCTTTGCTTTTGCCATCTCCAACCAAAAGGCCTTCTATATTAGCTTTTTTGCCATCATGCCTCACTTAAGAAGTCACGGGTACGGGAAGGAAATTATCGACAAACTAACTGATTTTTACCAGCGGACCATGTTGCTTGAAGTGGAGCGATTGGATGAAGAATGCGATAACTTGGAACAAAGAAAAGCTCGTATGAGCTTCTATCAACAAAATGGCTTTAAAACAGCTAACGCTTTTCTAGAGTATGATGGCTTGAGTTTTGAAATTCTCTACCGCGGTGACCATTTCGACGAGGAAGCCTATCGCGACATCTTCCAAAAATTACAAGATGAACATTATTTTGACTTTCATATCAAATACAGACGCTTTAGTGATCATTAGTTGTTTCAAGGAAGAGAAGTCTAATGAACTTTCTCACGATAAAACGCATAATATCAAGGTTATGAATACCTGATATTATGCGTTTTTATGATTTTGAAAGCTTTCCCTAGTTTTATCTTTAATCTTCAATTTCGATTTCAAGTCCATCGCCTAGGTCAAGCGTTACTTCTTGGTTAGGTGCTAGATCTTCTGCGACAGAAGTAGGAACGGTTCCCTCTTCATCTTCAATCAAACCGTATTGAACACGAACCTGATGGTCAATCTCATCAAAAATCTCTGGGTGATCTGCCAAGTATTTCTTAGCATTCTCTGATCCTTGCCCGATTTTTTCACCCTTGTAAGAGTACCATGCTCCTGCTTTTTGGATAATATCGAGATCACTTGCAATCTTCAAGAGCTCACCGGTCTTAGAAATCCCTTCTCCGTACATGATTTCAACAAAAGCTTCCTTAAATGGTGGAGCTACCTTGTTTTTCACGACCTTGATTTTGGTTTCCTTACCGACATTGGTATCTTTTTGGTCACCAGTTCCCTTGATTTGTGTGCTTCCACGAACATCCAAACGGACTGAAGCGTAGAATTTCAGAGCACGTCCACCAGGTGTTGTTTCAGGATTTCCAAACATGACCCCAACTTTTTCACGCAATTGGTTGATAAAGATGGCAATTGTTTTAGTCTTATTGATAGAAGCACCAAGTTTACGCATGGCCTGGCTCATCATACGAGCTTGCAAACCAACGTGACTATCTCCAATATCCCCATCAATTTCCGCACGAGGTACAAGGGCCGCAACTGAGTCGATAACGACGAGGTCAACTGCACCTGAGTCAATCAGTTTTCCTGCAATTTCAAGACCTTGCTCACCTGAGTCTGGCTGTGATAAGAGCAACTCATCAATGTTTACACCGAGGGCCGCAGCATAGGCTGGGTCAAGGGCATGTTCCGCATCGATAAAGGCTGCAATACCACCTTCCTTCTGCGCTTGCGCAACAGCGTGAAGGGCAACCGTTGTCTTACCAGATGATTCTGGTCCGTAGATTTCGATGATACGTCCCTTAGGATAACCACCTGAACCAAGAGCAATGTCTAGAGCCAATGAACCTGAACTCATCACTTGAACTTTTTGCTCCGCACGCTCGCCCAAACGCATGATTGAGCCTTTACCAAAGTCTTTCTCAATCAATTTAAGAGCATCGTTCAAGGCTTTTTCACGATCCGCTCCAAACTTTTTTGAAATTTCATCTAATTTTTTTGGTTTTTTTGCCATTCTATTCTCCTGTATTCTACTGGTCCTTAGACCTATCTACTATTATATCAAAAGTTAGTCACTTAATAAAGCCTTGCGAACTAGGTTAAAGGCATGCATAGCTGCGATGTGACGTACATCTGCTCGACTTCTGCCTCCAATATTAACTTTGATGACCTCAGTTCCTTGCTCCTGTGCCAATCCTATAAAGACTGTCCCGGCTGGATGCCCCTCTAAGCTATCTGGCCCTGCCACACCCGTCAAACTGACTCCGTAGTCAGACTGAGTCTTGAGTCGTGCCTGCTCTGCCATTTTTCGAGCCGTAAACTCAGAAACGACACCGTGTTCTTTTAGCTCTTGCTCGGAAATATCCAACATCTTGGACTTTTCTTCTAGACTGTAGGTAACAAACCCTCCATTAAAGATAGCTGAAACGCCTGAAAAGTCTGCTAAAGTAGCCTGAAAGAGACCTGCCGTCAAACTTTCTGCTGCAGTAATGCTTTTCTGTCTCTTCTTTAGCTCTTCTACAACGACACTTGCTAGGCTGGTTTCTTCCCCATATCCATAACAGATATCTCGCAAAGAAATTACCTCAAAAGTCTGACGATCCAAGATTTGATTTTCTAGGATATCCAGTGCTTGATCAGCCTTTTCTTGACTGACCGCTTTTGTGGACAAGCGCAAGGTCACTTCTCCCGTTTTGGCATACGGTGCCAAAGTCGGATCGGTTTGATGGTCAATCAAATCCGCCAAAATGGTCACCAACTGACTCTCACCAATTCCAAAGAAACGAAGCACTCGGGAATATAGTTTGGTGCCTGTCATCAGCTTGGGTAAGAGTTGATTTAAGACCATGGGTTTCAACTCACTTGGCGGTCCTGGAAGTACCACGTAGGTCACTCCATCCACTTCCGACACCCCTCCTACTGCTAAACCTGTCTCATTTAGCAGCGGAGTTGCCCCTTCTACAATTTGGGCTTGGCGCTCATTATTCGGTGTCCGAGCATAGTCTGGCCTTTGGGCAAAAAAGATATCTAGTTTTTCCTGGGCTTGAGGATCAAACACTAGATTTTTTCCCAAAAATTTAGCCAGAGTTTGTTTGGTCAGATCATCCTCAGTTGGTCCCAAGCCCCCTGTCAAAATCACAAGATTACTACGTTGACTCGCAATCTCCAGCAAAGACAAAAGACGAGCTTCATTGTCTCCGACAGCTGTTTGGAAATAGACATCTACCCCGATTTCTGCTAGCTTCTCTGATAAAAACTGAGCATTGGTATTGACGATCTGCCCTGTTAAAATTTCTGTTCCAACAGCAATAATTTCTGCTTTCATGTTTCCTCCTACTTATCTATTCGAATTCTTTTTGAAAAAATCGCAGGAAATTTCCCACGATTTGATTCTTTGTTTTATTCTACCTCTTCGTTTGAAACACTAGTACTGGTTGAAGGCGCTGTCCGGCCAAAGGCTGTTTCGTACAGTACCGCATTGGTTTCCAATTCTGTCACTGGCTCTTTACCTAGTGAACTACGCAAGAGATTTTGCATTTCGAGCATATGTTCTGAAGTGACAATCTGATAAGAAATTCCCTGTAGCTCAGCATCTTCCCCACGCAATTGATGCGTTTCGATATTCTTAAAGGAATCTTGATAGCCGAGCAATTGTGGAATGCTCTTAGCTGATAAATCCACATTGGTCTGCATGTTGTCACTCAAAGCTTTGAGGATACCTTGATAATGGCTCACACTGTTCAGACTCAAAACCTTCTCTACGATTTTTTGAATGACTTCACGTTGACGTTTTTGACGCCCATAGTCTCCTTCAGGATCTTGGTAACGCATCCGTGAATACACCAAGGCTTCCTCACCATTCAAGTTTTGTTCCCCAACACCAATGGAAATCTTATTAAACTCTTCTTGGTCAGTGATGGAAATTGGAAAACCAAGTGTATTGTTGACAGTGATTCCACCAACTGCATCCACCAATTGTTGAAGGCCTTGCATGTTGACCATTACATAGCGGTCAATGTGGATATTCATCATCTTTTGAATAGTAGAAATTGCAAGTTCCGCACCACCATTAGCATAGGCCGCATTGAGTTTGGCTTCCTGAACTTGGCCATTTTCATTCTCGATCTTAGTCAAAATATCCCGTTCCAAACTCATCATAGTGGTTTTCTTTGTTTTGGGATTAACCGTCAGGAGTATCATAGAATCACTATTCCCTGCCCACGGATCTGTACGTTCCGAATTTCCCGTATCTACCCCCATCAAGAGGATAGTCAGTGGCTCCGTCGCTTCGATAACGTTGGTTTCTTCCCCGATTTTTTTGTAAGTCTTTTTACTTAGGGTTTCTGTTCCCTGTTGGTAGATGGTATAGCCATAAACCGCTACACCTAAAACTGTTACTGCTAGGAAACCTAGAACCATTCCAATTAATTTTTTAATCATCTCGTTATTCATCTATCAATTTGCCCATCAGACAAACATCTAAAAATATCCCTTCTGCTAAATAGGCTCCTCTTTCTTGCAAGCCTTCTGTGATAAATCCCATTTTTGAATAGAGGTGGATAGCAACCTCATTTCGTTTTTGTACACTGAGTTGCAAGCGACGCAAGACGCCACTGGCTTTAGCCCACTCGATGCCTTCTTCTAGAAGTATAGTCGCTAAGCCTTGGTTCCAAAATTTCTTGCGAACTGCTAAAAAAACATCTCCAATATGCCGAACCCTTACATGCTGATCAGCAGTGATATTCAAAACACCTGCAATCTCATCATTCAGTAAGGCGAGGAGAGTAATTTGATTCTCTGATCCAGCTTGTTTTTCGATAAAAAGAGCCATTTCAGAAGCTGTCATCATGATACCATTTTCATCCAAGCTGGTAAAATCTGTCTCTTGACCGACACAATCTAAAAATGCAATTAAGGCTGTAGCATCTGAAATCTCTGCCTCACGAATACACAACTCATACTCCATCTTGAAGCTCCTTGATGAGTTGTTCAGCCCGAGAGCCATGAGCTGTAAAATGAAGACAACGACCCTCAGCTTCTTTCAAAATTTCCAACTCCAAGTAAGAATCTGGTAAATCTTCACCCAAAAGATGCCCCCACTCAATAACAGTCACACCACCTCCAAAGAGAAACTCATCCAAGTCAATAGAATCAGCATCACCTTCGATACGGTAGACATCCAAGTGGTAAAGTGGCAAACGCCCTTCGTACTCTCTGACAATGGTATAGGTTGGACTTTTAATCATCTGACGGATATCCAAGCCCTTAGCAAGGCCCTTTGTAAAGGTTGTTTTTCCCGCACCCAACTCTCCCGTCAAGATCAGAACATCGTCTTTTTGAAGCAAATGACCTAATCTTTCTCCGAGAGCTCGAAGCTCTTCTTCATTTTTTGTGTACATGTTACTATTATACCAAAAAGTTTTCTTTTGTGTGAATTTTCTTTATAGACTTACTATGCTAAATTTATAGTTCTCCTTGCCTTTCTCAGAAAAAGGTAAAAATACAAATAACAAATAAAACATCGCGAATCACATGTCCGTAAAATGAAATTTCCCTTTGCACGGATTTTGGAAAGAGGAAACGCGCACATAAAAAACCGAGACCGATATAAAGGAGAATGGAGGAGATCGTTACGGGATTTCTCAAGAAAATAATCGTGCCTAAAACGGAAATCACAACCGTTCTCTTCTTGTTGAGATGGTTGTCCATATCGCGAATATATTTATCAAAAGGTAAGAAAATCCATAGATCTACTCCCAGCAAGAAAAAGAATGAAGGCAAAAAGAGGTCAACTAGATCCTGCTGAAGCTCAGTACCAACTTGGATACTTTCTGATAAAATGAAACAGCTGGCTAAAAGATTGATGATTAAAAGAAGATTATGGATAAGCTTCACTTTCTCTGCAGAATGCAAAATACTATGACTTTTCTGACCCAAGGTATGGAAGTAATTAATCCCAGCACAAAAGCCAGAAACTCCCACTATGAGAATTAAAAAATAGACATTTCCTTCTCTTAAGGTTAAAAATGATTCCTTCCACAATAAACAACTTCCAAATAAAATTTGAGCGACAGCTAATAATAATAAAACACGAATTGATTTCATCATTTCCTTTTCTTCCTCCGTATAAGAAATTATACTCTGACAGGATTAGAAAATGATAAATGACTTCCGAAATGTCACATTAGGACGCTGAACGGTACAAAAAACAGTTCCGTCATTCACAGAACTGTTCTCTTCTAATCTAATCCTTAAACCAGAGGGCGATTTCTCGTTTAGCTGACTCTTCTGAATCTGATCCATGTACGACGTTTTGAATGGCTTGATTTTCTCCTGCCGCCTTAGCAAAATCTCCCCGGATTGTCCCCGAAAGAGCCTCTTCTGGACGAGTAGCTCCCATCATGTCACGCCAGCTTTCAATTACCTTGGGACCTGAAATGATTCCCACAATTATTGGACCTGAGGTCATAAATTGGCGGATAGGAGGATAAAAACTTTTTCCAACTAAGTCGCGATAGTGTTGGTCAATCAAATCTTCTGAAACTGTTGAACGTAACTCTAATTTTTCGAGTTTGAAACCACGTCGCTCAATTCTTTTCAAAACCTCGCCAACTAGACCTCTCTTCACACCATCTGGCTTAATGATAAAGAATGTTTGTTCCATATAAATCCCCTTGTCATTTTAGTTCTTCTATTCTACCACACTTTATGAAAAAGTGGGAAAATTTTCTGAAACAAAGCAAAGAGAACCCGAAGGCTCTCTTATTTACTTTTATTCTACAGTTTCTTCAGATTGGATTTCCACAGTTTCAT
>CAUVGG010000030.1:0-8459 GCA_963551305.1 uncultured Streptococcus sp. | reverse complement strand
TTTGGATCCTATCTACCCATTGTTCACGAATGGTGACAGTCGGAACTAAGATGAGGGCTGGGTTGCCAAAACGAGCGATTAGCTCGATACCAATGGTGGTCTTTCCAGACCCTGGAGCGGCCACTAGATGAACATGACCGTCTGCTTGATAGTCCTGAAAACGATCCAAGACCTGTTTTTGATATTGGCGCCAGCTTCCTTTAAAGTTTAATCCTAACATGATACCCCTCATTCTATACCGTCTTTTTCTTATTCTCATTTTACCACACTTATTTCACCAGTCAGATAATCCAAATAGTTTTTCTTCCCAAAATATGATATAGTAGAATCATACTATCTATGAGGAGTTTACATGTCACAGGATAAGCAAATGAAAGCTGTTTCTCCCCTTCTACAGCAAGTCATCAATATCTCATCCATCGTTGGGGGAGTCGGCACCTTGATTTTCTGTATTTGGGCCTATCAAGCGGGTGTTTTACAGTCCAAGGAAACCCTATCAGCCTTTATCCAGCAAGCTGGGGTTTGGGGACCGCCACTCTTTATCTTTTTACAGATCCTACAAACCGTTGTTCCGATCATTCCGGGAGCTTTGACCTCAGTGGCTGGGGTCTTTATTTACGGCCACATCATCGGGACTATCTATAACTATATCGGCATCGTGATTGGCTGTGCCATTATCTTTTACCTCGTGCGCCTCTACGGAGCTGCCTTTGTCCAGTCCGTCGTCAGCAAGCGCACCTATGACAAATACATCGGTTGGCTAGATAAGGGCAATCGTTTCGAGCGTTTCTTTATCTTTATGATGATCTGGCCTGTCAGTCCAGCTGACTTTCTCTGTATGCTGGCAGCACTGACCAAGATGACCTTCAAGCGCTATATGATTATTATCATTTTTACCAAGCCCTTTACCCTAGTGGTTTACACTTATGGTTTGACCTATATTATTGATTTCTTCTGGCAGATGTTTTGAGAATAGAAAAATCCGTTTGGTTTTCCAAACGGATTTTCTGTTTGTTTTATTTTGCGACACTCTTAGCAAGGACAAAGTTCCCAAGTGTGGCGGAACCATTGCCTGCGACCGCTGGAGTCACGATATAGTCACGCACGTCTGGTACTGGTAGATAGCCGTTGAGAAGAGCTGTGAATTTCTCACGTACACGGTCCAGCATGTGTTGCTGTGCCATGACGCCACCACCAAAGACGATCACATCTGGGCGGAAAGTCACTGTAGCATTGACCGCAGCTTGAGCGATATAGTAGGCTTGAACATCCCAGACAGAATTATTGAGTTCGATGTTTTCACCACGAACACCTGTACGAGCTTCCAGACTTGGTCCAGCCGCGAAGCCTTCTAAACAGCCTTTGTGGAAAGGACAAACACCGTTGAATTCTTTTTCAATATCCATTGGGTGTTTGGCTACATAGTAGTGCCCCATTTCAGGGTGACCTACACCACCGATAAACTCACCACGTTGGATAACACCTGCACCAATCCCTGTACCGATCGTGTAGTAGACCAAGTTTTCGATATGACCGCCAGCATTGTTACGGGCAACCACTTCACCATAAGCAGAGCTGTTTACGTCTGTAGTGAAATACATGGGTACGTTGAGGGCGCGACGGAGAGCACCAAGCAAGTCTACATTTGCCCAATGTGGTTTTGGAGTTGTTGTGATAAAGCCATAAGTTTTTGAGTTTTTGTCGATATCGATCGGACCAAATGATCCGACAGCAAGACCAGCAAGGTTATCGAATTTTGAAAAGAACTCGATGGTTTTATCGATAGTCTCGATAGGAGTTGTTGTTGGAAATTGTATTTTTTCCACAACATTAAAGTTTTCATCTCCGACAGCACAGACAAACTTTGTACCGCCTGCTTCTAAGCTTCCGTATAATTTTGTCATGATAAACCTCTTATTTTTATTTTCTCTATTATAGCACATTTTGAAAACCTAAATTTCTCTATATTTTAGATTTTCCTCTGTATATCTTACCATCTAATAAAAACGAACAAAGCTGGCATTTGTTCGTTTTGTTTTTAGATCTGATTTTCGAAGAAGACTAGGCTTTCACTTCGATGATAGCATCACCCTTGACAACTGAACCAGTTGCAACTGGTGTCACAGAAGCGTAGTCTGCTGTGTTGGTTACGATAACCATTGTCGTATCGTCGAGACCCGCTGCAGCAATTTTAGCAGAGTCAAAAGTTCCAAGAACATCTCCAGCCTTAACTTTATCACCTTGGGCAACTTTTTTGTCAAATCCTTCGCCGTCCATAGACACTGTATCAATACCAACGTGGATAAGGATTTCAGCACCATTTTCAGTTTTCAAACCATAAGCATGTCCTGTAGCAAAGGCGATTGATACTTCAGCATCAGCTGGTGCGTAAACCACGCCTTGGCTTGGTTTTACAGCGATCCCTTGTCCCATTGCACCACTTGAAAATACTGGGTCATTGACATTCTCAAGAGCAACTACGTCACCAACGATTGGAGTTTGGATTGTTTCATTTTGAAGAGTATCAAACTCTTCCACTACTGGTGCTTCTACTGTAGTTTCAGTAACTGTTTCTGCAGTTGCTGCTGCAGCCTCATCAGCAAAGACACCTGCCGCTTTTGTTTTACCATAGAAATAAGTTAAAGCAAAGGCTGCGGCAAATGAAATCACTTCTGCAACTACATACATAGGGATTGAACCTGCTTTAATAGATAGGAATCCGATAAATCCAGCTGCTCCCAAAGAAACTGCAATGACATGGGTCAAACCTGCCACAAAGGCACCAACTGCTGAACCAGCAAGAGCACAGAAGAATGGGAATTTATATTTCAAGTTCACCCCAAATAGGGCAGGCTCAGTAATCCCAAGGAAAGCAGAGACAGCCGCAGAACTTGACAATCCTTTAGTTTTAGCATTTTTAGTCAAGAAGTAGATTGCGAGAGTGGCTGCACCTTGCGCCACGTTTGCCATTGAAGCAACAACAAAGATGTAGTCACCAAATCCAGTACCGTTATTATTGTATGCCGATAATAACTGAGTCTCAATAGCAGGGAATGATTGGTGAAGCCCCGTCATAACAATCAATGAGTATGTACCACCAAAGAGCCCCATACCAAATGCACCTGTAGTATTGTATAGCCATACAATAACATTAGTAATCGCATCAGAAACCACCAACATCACAGGACCAATAACTGTAAAAGTTAGGAATCCTGTAATCATAACTGATAAAAGCGGAGTAAAGGTGAAGTCAACCGCAGAAGGCAATTTCTTGTGGAAGAATTTTTCTAAAGTTGCCAACAACCAGACAGCTACAAGGACTGGGATTACTTGATAAGCATAGTTTGTTTGTGTAACATGGAAACCTAAAATATCCCAAAAAGCTTCTTTACCACCCAAATCTGGTGTGGTCATAATCATACCGATAGCCGCACCAAGAAATTGGTTTGCCCCAAAACGTTTAGCTGCTGAAATCCCTACTAAAACAGGTAAGAACATAAATGGGGCAGCAGACATCAATTGAATCATCGCTGAGATCCCTTTGATAGCAGGGTACATGTCTTCAATAGATTGAGGTCCAAATAAGTCTGGTGATGTCAAGAAGTTACGTAATGCCATCAAAAGACCACCCGCAACCAATGCAGGAATGATTGGAACAAAGATGTCTGACAAAAGCTTAATCAAATCCATCAATGGATTAAATTTTTTGTCTTTATTCGCAATCTCTTTTAAGTCATCTGTGGAAACTTCTTTCAAACCTGTTTTTTTGATGATTTCTGCATATACAAAGTTAACGTCTCCGGGACCAATAATAATTTGGTATTGTCCGTTTGTGCTAAAAGTCCCCTTCACATCCGCATTATTATCTAGAGCTGCTTGGTTCACTTTCGTTTCATCTTTTAACACCAGACGAAGGCGAGTCGCACAATGTGCTGCAGCTACAAGATTCTCTTTGCCGACAGCCTCAATGACCTCGGCAGCAACTTTACTATAATCCATAGCAAAAATCTCCTTATAAAAACTTTGTTCTTGTTTGAAAGCGATTTTATTCGCCCTACGACTATTATTTTATCATGTTTCTAAAATATGTCAAGCGTTTTGCAGAATTTTTTATTTTCTTTCTTTTGCGCCTGATTATTCTTGCTCGTTTTTGAGGGATATTCTCTTTTTCCTCAAAAAAATATCTTTATACTTGAGGAATCAAGGCTTTTATTTACATTTTCTTTCATTTTTTCGTGAAAATTTGCTAGATTTCCTTCACTTGATTTATGGCAATCGTTTGACATATTTTTCTCTTTTTTAACATAAAAGGCTTGCTTTTTTTGTCGAAAACGTTTACTATTAATAATAGAATAGAACTTATGGAGGAAAGATAAAATGGAATGGACAACTGAGCGTCGTTATAGACGCTATGAAGATTGGTCTAATGATGAAATCAAGCAAATCAAGGAAAAGATGGCACAATCTCCTTGGCATACTCGTTACCATGTTGAGCCTAAAATGGGGCTTCTCAATGATCCAAATGGCTTTTCTTATTTTGATGGCAAATGGATTCTCTTTTACCAGAACTTCCCCTTTGGTGCAGCCCATGGGTTGAAATCTTGGGTGCAGCTTGAAAGTGATGATCTAGTGCACTTTACAGAAACTGGAGTCAAAGTTTTGCCAGATACTCCATTAGATAGCCACGGTGCCTACTCTGGTTCTGCCATGCAGTTTGGCGATCAGTTGTTCCTATTTTATACTGGAAATGTCCGTGATGAAAACTGGATCCGTCACCCTTACCAGATTGGTGCTTTGATGAATAAGGATGGCAAGATTACAAAGATTGACAAGATCTTGATTGACCAGCCAGCAGACTCTACTGACCACTTCCGCGACCCGCAAATTTTTAACTTCAAAGGTCAATACTATGCTATCGTCGGTGGACAGGATTTGGATAAAAAAGGTTTCGTCCGTCTCTACAAGGCTGTTGACAACGACTACACAAACTGGCAAGCAGTTGGCAATCTTGACTTTGCTAACGACCGCACTGCCTACATGATGGAATGCCCAAATCTGGTCTTTGTAGAGGAGCAACCTGTCCTTCTCTACTGTCCACAAGGATTGGATAAAAAAGTTCTAGACTACGATAATATCTTTCCAAATATGTACAAAATCGGGGCTTCCTTTGATCCTGAAAATGCTAAAATGGTAGATGTGTCTCAACTTCATAATCTAGACTATGGTTTCGAAGCCTATGCAACTCAAGCCTTCAACGCTCCTGACGGACGTGCACTAGCAGTAAGTTGGCTTGGTTTACCAGATGTAGCCTACCCATCTGACCGTTTTGACCACCAAGGAACCTTCTCATTAGTCAAAGAACTCACTATCAAAGATGGCAAACTCTACCAATATCCTGTCTCAGCCGTCAAAGAACTTCGTTCTTCTGAAGAGGTCTTCTCAAATCGTACTCAAACCAATAACACCTATGAACTCGAGCTCAACTTGGAAGCCAATAGCCAAAGCGAGATTGTCTTGCTCGCTGACAAAGAAGGCAAGGGGCTTTCAATCAACTTTGACCTTGTCAATGGAGAGGTGACAGTGGATCGTAGTCAGGCTGGTGAACAGTACGCCCAAGAATTTGGTACGACTCGTTCTTGCCCTATCAATAACCAAGCTACTACTGCCACTATCTTCATCGACAAGTCCGTCTTTGAAATTTTCATCAATAAAGGAGAAAAAGTATTTTCTGGTCGTGTCTTCCCACATGCGGACCAAAATGGGATCCTCATCAAGTCTGGAAACCCAACTGGAACTTACTATGAATTAGATTATGGTCGCAAAACTAACTGATGTCGCAAAACTTGCAGGCGTCAGCCCCACTACCGTCTCACGGGTCATCAATAAAAAGGGTTATCTATCTGAGAAAACCATTCAAAAGGTAAATGAAGCCATGCGAGAGCTAGGCTACAAGCCCAACAATCTGGCTCGAAGCCTCCAAGGAAAATCTGCCAAGTTGATTGGACTTATTTTCCCAAACATCAGTCATGTCTTTTATGCGGAGTTGATTGACAAATTGGAACACCAACTCTTCAAAAATGGCTACAAGACCATCATCTGTAACAGCGAACACGACTCTGAGAAGGAACGCGAATACATTGAAATGCTGGAGGCCAATCAGGTAGACGGTATCATTTCTGGAAGTCACAACTTGGGAATCGAAGACTACAATCGTGTGACAGCACCAATTATTTCCTTTGACCGAAACCTATCACCAGACATCCCTGTCGTCTCCTCCGATAACTACGGTGGCGGGGTTCTCGCAGCCCAAACCTTGGTCAAGACAGGCGCCCAGTCTATCATCATGATTACAGGAAATGACAATTCCAACTCACCGACTGGACTGCGCCATGCTGGCTTTGCCTCTGTTCTCCCAAAAGCGCCTATTATCAATGTTTCGAGTGACTTTTCTCCTGTCCGAAAAGAAATGGAAATCAAGAATATCTTGACCCATCAGAAACCAGATGCGATTTTTGCTTCGGATGATTTGACAGCTATTCTGGTCATTAAAATTGCTCAGGAACTGGGAATTTCTGTTCCTGAGGAGCTCAAGGTCATCGGCTATGATGGGACCTACTTTATCGAGAACTACTATCCTCATTTGACAACGATTAAGCAACCTATGAAAGAGATTGCCCAACTCACTGTCGATCTTCTCTTGCAGAAGATTGAAGGCAAGGAAGTTGCGACAACTGGTTACTTCTTACCCGTCACCCTATTACCAGGAAAAAGTATTTGACACTCAATGAAAATCAAAGAGCAAACTAGGAAGCTAGCCGCAGGCTGTACTTGAGTACGGCAAGGCGAAGCTGACGTGGTTTGAATTTGATTTTCGAAGAGTATAAGCACAAAAAAACTCAGACTGATTCGTCTGAGTTTTTTATGATCTTAAGTTTTCGAGATAACGCTGGGCTGTCTCTAAGTTAAAGGTTTTATCTGCGATGAGGCGCTCAACGAGGGGAGCAACTTCGGACTCACTAGCACCTGCTAGGAGAGCTAAGGATTTGGCCTGCAATTTCATGTGGCCTTGCTGGATGCCCGTACTTACCAAGGCTTTGAGGGCCGCAAAGTTTTGGGCGAGACCGATGGATACGATAATCTGAGCTAATTCTTTGGCAGAAGGATTTCCCAGTAGTTCATGACTGAGGGCTACACGCGGGTTGAGACCGATTGAGCCACCCTTGGTCGCTACCGGCATGGGTAGGGTCATCTCACCGACCAATTCTTCTCTTTCCATGTCCAGTGTCCATTGACTAAGACCTTGATAGCGTCCATCTCGACTGGCAAAGGCATGGGCCCCAGCTTCGATGGCACGCCAGTCATTACCCGTGGCAATCAAAATGGCATCAATACCATTAAAAATCCCTTTATTGTGAGTAGCTGCTCGGTAGGGATCAGCCTGTGCAAACTGGCTAGCCAAAGCTATTTTCTCCGCAATTTCTCGTCCTTGGTCCCTTTGGGGACTCAAGTGGCGAAAGGCGATACGACAGCTTGCAGTCACCAGAGAATCGGTCGCGTAGTTGGACAAAATTCCCATAAGACTCTGTCCCTGACTGAGTTCTTCTAAGACTGGTTTTAAGGCTTCCAGCATGGTGTTAAGCATATTGGCTCCCATGGCTTCCTGAGTATCGACATGGAGATAAACAACGAGAAAGTCTGTTTCACCTTTGATCTGCTCTACATGCAAATCACGCGCCCCGCCACCACGTTTAACGATGGACGGATAGGCTTGATTGGCAAGTTCTAAGAGCTCCGCTTTCTTGCTGGCAATCTTCTCTTGCGCTAGATCTGGATTAGCAACTTGATAAAGGGCTACCTGACCAATCATCTGGCGCTCATGTACTTGAGCAGTAAAGCCACCTGCTCGCTTGATGATTTTACTTGCATAGCTGGCCGCAGCAACCACTGAGGGTTCTTCTGTCACATAGGGAACTGTGTAGTCCTGACCGTTCACCAAAAGCTCTGGAATGATAGAATAAGGCAGAGAAAAAGTTCCCACTACATTCTCACTCAGCTGATCTGCAACTGCCAAGCTGACTTGTTCATTCTGCTCCAGACTGGTTTGCTTTTCAGGACTAAGGAGCGCCTGAGCTTTCAGTAACTCAAGGCGCTCATGGTATGACTTTTTAGAAAATCCATTCCAACTTCTCTTCATTATTTTTCAACCTTGCTATAACGACGTTGGTGGTCGAGAATTTCAACCAAGGCATAGTCTTGATGTTCATAGCCTGCAAACTGGGCTGAACCAGATTCATCCAACTCTACCTCTTCGAAGAAGACTTTTTCATAGTCTGCAACAGACAATGCTGTACGTTGCTTGAGTTTGCTCAAGCGATCCTTATCAAGGTAAGTTTCATAACCTTCTACCAGTTCTCCACTAAAGAACTCTGAAACCGCTCCACTTCCGTAACTGTAGAGGA
>CAUVGG010000029.1:0-9217 GCA_963551305.1 uncultured Streptococcus sp. | reverse complement strand
TTACATTTCCGTTTTTGATGTATTTTTTTACTACCTCAAAAGAATAGACACAAACAAAACCGTAAAATCCCTTTACAAATCGAGCTTTTCATGATACAATAGCCTTTGTGTGAAATAGCAGCAGGAAAGCATGAAGCTCGTCAACAGGTGTCTTATGACAAGTAACCTTGGCTGTTTAGGCGAAGAGCATCTGCACGAATCAGGGCTTTCTAAGTGACTATTTCCACCGAAATATTATTTATATCAGGAGGACATACACATGTCACGTTATACAGGACCATCTTGGAAACAAGCTCGTCGCCTTGGCCTTTCACTTACAGGTACAGGTAAAGAATTGGCACGTCGTAACTACGTACCAGGACAACACGGACCAAACAACCGTTCTAAATTGTCAGAATACGGTTTGCAATTGGCTGAAAAACAAAAACTTCGTTTCACTTACGGTGTAGGTGAAAAACAATTCCGTAACTTGTTCGTACAAGCTACAAAAATCAAAGGCGGAATCCTAGGTTTCAACTTCATGCTTCTTTTGGAACGTCGTTTGGATAACGTTGTTTACCGTCTTGGCCTTGCGACTACTCGTCGTCAAGCTCGTCAATTCGTAAACCACGGTCACATCCTTGTTGACGGAAAACGCGTTGATATCCCATCATACCGCGTAACTCCAGGTCAAGTGATCTCAGTTCGTGAAAAATCATTGAAAGTTCCAGCTATCCTTGAAGCAGTAGAAGCTACTCTTGGACGTCCAGCATTCGTATCATTCGACGCTGAAAAATTGGAAGGTTCATTGACTCGCTTGCCAGAACGCGACGAAATCAACCCAGAAATCAACGAAGCACTTGTCGTTGAATTCTACAACAAAATGTTGTAATATTTTATTGAATCAGATAGGCTTTAGAGCCTTGATATTAAGCACTTTGGGGCGCTTTCCTAGAGTGCTTTTTTTGATTTTACTACCCTTTTAGTTACCCATAACTAATTTTAGGTATAGTAAGAGGGTAGCCCCAAAATGGGACACCCTTATTATTTATAGATTGCTGATGGCTGCCTCAAAAATTGAGACGGCTTTTTTGGCGTTCATTTTTGAGAGGTAAAAAGAAGCATGACTCTCCCACAGCAATAGAGCTTTTAGGCGGGAAAACCACACTTCTTTCTTAACTAAATTATACATTTTATTGATTTTAAAATCAAATAAAGGTGACCCACCGCCTCCACAGCAAGCTGCTTCATGGACGTTAGACCACCTTTACCTTAACTTAATTATAACTCAAAAAAATTTCTAGTACAAGTATAATCCAAGGTTAGCAATTATAAAAATAGAGGTGTCCCACCTCCTACCGCATAATAATCTGTTTCAAGGGGAGATGGAAAACCTCTATTCATTAAATAGATTATAATCGAAAAAACTAATTGACGCAAGTATACTTAAAGCCCACTATTTGATGATAGTCGGTTCCTTTGCACGCTATAGCATACGACATTTTACAAGGAAAATAAAGTAGTAAGCTAGTCTAATGGAGTATCTGTAGTACTTTAGCAAGCAAGGTGTGCTATAATGCTTTTATTAGGAGGAGTGCAATGAAACGGTAAGGGCAGCCTTTTCTTTACCACCTAATTATGTATCAGAGCAGAACGGCAGACTTGCAAGATACTATAACGGTATCCTCTACATCACTGAGGCCTATACAAATATTGTAGTAACTAGGATGAAACGTAAAAAAAACTGAGAGGATTTAAACCATTATGAAATACAGCCAACAAGTATTAGACATGCTAAAGCAAGCTGTCAATGGTCAGATTGATAATTTTTGGGATTTCTCCTTCAAGTTTAACGCCCTTTTCGGAGAAGATGAAGATTTTGCCGAAGCTTGGGACAATGAAAACCCTGAAATGTTTGACGCTCTCAATGACTTTGAGCTGATGATGTTCTTAGAGGAACATGATCCAAGTGATAAGCAAGGATTTATAAATTTCCTAAAGCCATACTATGAACAGGTAAAACAGTTAGTAAAACATAGCGCTTAGAACAATCTAGGCGCTTTCACCTGTCAAAACACTATGGGAAAGGATTTTTATATGGCGATATTAGATGATTTACAAGCGTTATACGACAACGGCTGGGATGCCTCTTTTGATTATAATGGTAAAGCTTGTGGGATTTTTATTAATTCTGCTCAAGATATTGTTGTGGTTATTGGAGATAAAGAATACCAGGTATCATCATTAAATGAACTGATTTCTTTAAAAATTGGCGATAATACTTTAATAAATATTATGGATGGAATTGAAGTGCAGTATTATTAAAATAAAAAGCACCTTTGATGAATGAACCGCATCCCAAAGATTAGATTTTATCTGTTAAACTTTTAAAACGCAGTTTAATATGCTACAATGCTCTTATTAGGAGGGTTTGGGTAATGAAATATAGTCAAAAGTATTAGACATGTTTAAGCATGCAGTCAGTGGGTAGATTGATAATTTTGGGGATTTTTCTTTTACGTTTAACGCTCTCTTGGGAGAAGATGAAGAGTTTGCCGAGACTTGGGATAATGAAAATCCTGAAATTTTTAAAACTATTAATGACTTTGATCTAATGATGCATTTAGAAGAGCATGATTCAAGCGACTAACAAGGATTTATCGAATTCTTAACACCTTACTACGAAAAAGCCAAGCAATTAGCCAATATTGAAAGGGATATTTAAATGAAACTCTGGAAATTTAACCGTACAGATGTAGTTATCACGCTTAAAAATGGCGTGATAGTTAGAGGGTTTGTAGAGGACTTTTGTGACGCCTCTGACAATGCAGAGGAGATGGACTCCTTGCTTGTGGATGTTGATGGAACTCTTAGAGAATATTTTGAGGATGAAATTCTTAGTATTTCAGCAACTTAGACATGGAACAGTTTAAGCACTTTTATCAACCTAACTATAAGAACTATCGAAAACTAGTGGCAAAGAAAGGAGAATAGATGAGTAAGCAACTATGGAACTACCTACGCTCAAGAGTTCAGGTAGTCACTAATGACGGCAAGATAATCAAGGGACTTGTCACAGATTTTGTTGACGAAATGGACAATGACGAACAAGACGAAATCACTATTTTCATTGCCAATCCTAGTCCTGAAGAGCCGACTGAAATTTCTCTATATGAAAGTGAAATCAGTTTGATTCAAGAAGTAAAATAAAAATTCCCTGCAAAATGAAATTGCAAGGAACTTTTGTTAATGGTTATGGGCAAGCCAGGCGGAATACTTTTTCCCGAGCCAGAGAGCAAAGAGGAGATTGATGACGACGATGCCTGAACCGACCAGTGAAAATAGGAAAAATTCGCTAGTCGAAACCTGCCACAAATGCACGATGTCTGTAATCAAATAAGCACTGACAGGAAAACAAAGGATAGAAGTGATGAGAGCAGGGATATACTTGCGAAGAAGGATTGATTGTCCAATATGGAGCAAGAGATGAAGTGCAAAGGCTACAAATCCCCCTAACCAAACTAATTCGAGCGCTCTAGATTGAGTAAAATACGCTAATAAAGTGATGGATAAGACAAGAACAAATTCCTCAAAAACAGCAAGGGCAAATCCTTCTGTTGTAATTCTTTTGTGGAGCTTGAGAATAGCTGGAGCCTTTTGAGCCAGCAAGGTTTCGTTGAGATGAATCCAAGGGACAAGACCGATAATTTCTTCCATATCGTGAAAGATAAAGAGTAGAGGAAACATCCAAAGATAAAATGCCATAAATCTCTCCTGAGGGGCTATAAATCGCTAACCAATAAAGCAAAAAACGCCCAGTAAGGCGTTTTGAGTTAGGTGTGCTTATTTAACTTCTGTAAACACAACGTGCTTGCGAAGTTTTGGTGAGTATTTCTTCAATTGAAGACGGTCTGGAGTGTTACGTTTGTTTTTAGAAGTAAGGTACAAGCGTTCACCAGATTCTTTGTGTTCAAGTGTGATATTTACGCGCATGGTATCTCCCTTCTATTATTCAGCTGATGCAGCTTTAGCGATTTTACGTCCTTTGTAGTATCCTTTAAGTGATACGCGGTGAGAACGTGAGTAATCTCCAGTAGTTTCGTCAAAGTTTACAGATGGAGCTGTTACTTTGTAGTGTGTACGACGTTTGTTTTTCTTCGCTTTTGAAGTGCGACGTGCAGGTACTGCCATTTTGATTTCTCCTTTAGGTATTTAAATTCGATTCAATCTACTGATTTTCATCAACCATACTAGGATAACACATTTTTTTTGTAAAGTAAAGTTACTTGACAAAAAAAGATGAAAAAATTAGAAGTTATTAATCGAAATTTTCTGAAAATTCAAGAATTTTCTTCTGTTCATTGCTTTTGAAATGTGCTATAATAGTAAAAACTGAAATGGGAGGGATAAGATGACTGAATTAGATAAACGTCACCGCAGTAGCATTTATGACAGTATGGTGAAATCACCTAACCGTGCTATGCTTCGTGCGACTGGTATGACAGATAAGGACTTTGAAACACCGATTGTGGGAGTGATTTCAACTTGGGCGGAAAATACACCATGTAACATTCACTTGCATGATTTCGGGAAACTGGCTAAAGAAGGTGTCAAATCTGCTGGCGCCTGGCCTGTACAATTTGGAACCATTACCGTAGCAGACGGGATCGCCATGGGAACGCCTGGTATGCGTTTCTCTCTAACATCTCGTGACATCATCGCGGACTCCATCGAGGCGGCTATGGGTGGTCACAACGTCGATGCCTTTGTCGCTATCGGTGGCTGTGACAAGAACATGCCTGGTTCTATGATTGCCATTGCCAATATGGATATTCCAGCTATTTTCGCCTATGGTGGTACTATTGCACCTGGAAATCTTGATGGCAAAGACATTGACTTGGTTTCTGTCTTTGAGGGTATCGGAAAATGGAACCATGGTGACATGACAGCTGAGGACGTGAAGCGTCTCGAATGTAATGCCTGCCCTGGCCCTGGTGGCTGTGGTGGTATGTATACAGCTAATACCATGGCGACTGCTATCGAAGTTCTCGGTATGAGTTTGCCAGGATCTTCATCTCACCCAGCTGAATCAGCTGACAAGAAAGAAGATATCGAAGCAGCAGGACGAGCTGTTGTCAAGATGCTGGAACTCGGTCTCAAACCATCAGATATCTTGACTCGTGAAGCTTTTGAAGATGCCATTACAGTAACCATGGCTCTCGGTGGGTCAACCAATGCCACTCTTCACTTGCTTGCCATTGCCCATGCGGCTAATGTTGACTTGTCACTTGAGGACTTCAATACAATCCAAGAGCGTGTACCTCACTTGGCCGACTTGAAACCTTCTGGTCAGTATGTCTTCCAAGATCTCTACGAAGTCGGTGGTGTGCCTGCTGTTATGAAGTACCTGTTGGCAAATGGTTTCCTTCACGGAGACCGCATTACATGTACTGGTAAGACAGTCGCTGAAAACTTGGCTGACTTTGCAGACCTCACACCAGGTCAAAAAGTCATCATGCCACTGGAAAATCCAAAACGTGCAGACGGACCGCTTATCATCTTGAACGGGAACCTTGCCCCTGATGGAGCGGTTGCCAAGGTATCAGGTGTTAAAGTGCGTCGCCACGTTGGACCAGCTAAGGTCTTTGACTCAGAAGAAGATGCTATCCAGGCTGTTCTGACAGATGAAATCGTTGATGGCGATGTTGTCGTTGTCCGTTTCGTTGGACCTAAGGGTGGTCCTGGTATGCCTGAGATGCTGTCCCTTTCATCCATGATCGTTGGTAAAGGTCAAGGAGACAAGGTTGCCCTCTTGACAGATGGCCGTTTCTCTGGTGGTACTTATGGTCTGGTTGTCGGACATATCGCTCCTGAAGCTCAGGATGGTGGACCGATTGCCTACCTCCGTACAGGTGATATCGTTACGGTTGACCAAGATACCAAAGAAATTTCCATGGCCGTATCCGAAGAAGAACTTGAAAAACGCAAGGCAGAAACAACCTTGCCACCACTTTACAGCCGTGGAGTTCTCGGTAAATATGCCCATATCGTATCATCTGCTTCACGCGGGGCCGTGACAGACTTCTGGAATATGGAACAATCTGGTAAAAAATAAACAAGAAAAGCAAGCCAACTTCGGCTTGCTTTTTTTAATCTTCAAAAGTGATTTGCCTGCTTATACTCAATAAAAATCAAAGAGCAAACTAGAAAGCTAGGCGCAGGTTGCTCAAAGCACAGCTTTGAGGTTGGAGATAAAGCTGACGTGGTTTGAATTTGATTTTTGAAGAGTATTAACGAGGTGGCAGTCCAAGGGCAATACGGCCGTAGCGACTGATTCGTGTGATCTTCCAAGCAGGTGACCAGGTGACTTCAACCTTGACATCTTCGATACCTTCGATTTGTTTCAGACCTGCTACGATTTCGATAGGCAAACTTTCTGCACAATCGCAGGCAGTATCAGTGAAAGTCATGACAATCTTGCAGAGACCTGTTTCGTCCAGATTGATTTCATAAATCAGCCCTAGATTGTAAACATCCAATTCCACATCTGTATCAAAAACCTTCTCTAGTTTTTCGATAATTTGGTCTTGTAAGGCCAAAGCGCGGTCATTGATTTTGATATCGTCTCTCATTACAGTCCCTCCACCTGATAAATATCCTCTATTTTCTCATAATTCTGACAATTTGGCAAGTTTTTGATGAATTTTCTGAAAAGACTCTCTTGAGATTTTCTACTCTCACTGTTTTAATCCCTCTATTTATGGTAAAATAAGACTATTAAGTTTAAAGAGGATTCCCTATGAAATTACAAAAACCAAAAGGAACGCAGGATATTTTACCTGCTGAATCTGCCAAGTGGCAGTACGTTGAGGGCTTTGCCCGTGAAATTTTCAAGCGCTATAACTATGCGGAAGTGCGTACGCCTATTTTTGAGCATTACGAGGTCATCAGTCGCTCTGTCGGAGATACAACGGATATCGTAACCAAGGAAATGTACGATTTTTATGACAAGGGTGACCGCCATATCACTCTTCGTCCAGAAGGAACTGCGCCCGTTGTCCGTTCCTATGTGGAAAATAAACTCTTTGCTCCTGAAGTGCAAAAGCCAAGTAAGTTCTATTACATGGGACCTATGTTTCGTTATGAGCGCCCGCAAGCAGGTCGTTTGCGCCAGTTCCACCAGATCGGTGTTGAGTGTTTTGGCTCTAGCAATCCAGCTACCGATGTGGAAACCATCGCTATGGCAGCTCATTTCTTGAAAGAGATCGGCATTCAAGGTGTCAAACTACACCTCAACACGCTCGGAAATCCTGAGAGCCGTGCGGCCTATCGTCAAGCCTTGATCGACTATTTGACACCGCTCAAGGAGACCTTGTCTAAGGATAGCCAACGTCGCTTGGAGGAAAATCCTCTTCGTGTCTTGGACTCTAAGGAGAAAGAAGACAAGGTAGCTGTGGAGAATGCGCCGTCTATCTTGGACTTCCTTGATGAAGAAAGTCAAGCTCATTTTGATGCTGTGCGTCAGATGTTGGAAAATCTGGGTGTAGACTATATCATCGATACCAATATGGTTCGTGGTCTGGACTACTACAACCACACGATTTTCGAGTTCATCACAGAAATCGAGGGCAATGACTTGACGATCTGTGCAGGTGGTCGCTACGATGGCTTGGTTGCCTACTTTGGTGGTCCTGAGACTGCTGGATTTGGATTTGGCCTTGGTGTAGAACGTCTGCTCCTCATCCTTGAAAAACAAGGGGTGGCCCTCCCTATCGAGAACGCTCTAGATGTCTATATCGCAGTCTTGGGTGAAGACGCAAATGTCAAAGCCCTAGAACTAGTACAAGCCCTTCGCCAACAAGGTTTCAAAGCAGAGCGTGATTACCTCAACCGTAAACTCAAAGCTCAGTTTAAGTCAGCCGATGTTTTTGCTACTAAGACTCTTATCACCCTAGGTGAGAGCGAAGTCGAAAGCGGACAAGTGACAGTTAAGAACAACCGAACTCGAGAAGAAGTTCAAGTGTCACTTGATGCTATCAATCAAAATTTCTCAGAAATCTTTGAAAAATTAGGCTTTTAATAGTATTTAAAACTGGTCAGGATCTTATTCCTGACCTTTTTCTTTTGCAAAATGACAAAAATCATAAACTTTTTGACAAATATACTTGTCAAAAAGAAAAAGATGTGTTACAATGTAAGCAAGTTAAGAGTAAAGGAGAAAGGAATGCTAAAAAATCGTCTAAAAGAGCTTCGGGCTCGCGATGGCCTGAATCAAACGGAACTGGCCAAGCTGGCAGGGGTCTCTCGACAGACCATTAGTCTGCTAGAGAGGGATGAATATACCCCGTCGGTTGTGATCGCCCTGAGGATTTCGCAGATATTTAATGAACCAGTCGAGTCGGTATTTCGTATAGAGGAGGATGAGTGATGAACAAGTATAAAGTGATTTATTATGTAGTTGCCATAGTTCTATTAGTCAGTGTGTTTTTACTGATTGGGATGGACTTAGGTTGGTTTAATCCCTATCAAAGTAATCAATTTATTTGGGTCTACTTTGCCCTCATACCAGTAATTGAATGGATTGAAAAGAAAGCAAAAAATCTAGCAAGTGAAAAAGGAGAATGAATATGAAAGAGTTTTTAGCAGGTTTTCAAGTAGATACTGAGAACAAAGAACTTGCAGGTGTCTGTGCAGGTTTAGGAAATTATTTTAATATCAAGACTAACGTTATCCGCTTAGTGGCAATTTTGTTGTTTCTTTCGTCAACAGAGTTTGGGATTTTAACAGTCGTCCTATATGCTTATCTAGCAGGTTGGCTTGGGAATGAACCCTTGGGAGATGGAGCAAAAAAAGCAAGAAATCAAGCTATTATCTTACTTGCTGTTTGTTTGATTTTGGTATCACTTGGAACAGAAGGCTTAACAGCTATTTATGAATCAGGGAAAGCATTTGGTCAGTGGTTAGTTGGATTGGTTTAGATTAGAAAGAGGATGAATATGAAAAAGAAACGTGGATTGTTATTTTTAATGGCTGTTATCTTGGGAGGCTTCTTGGGCATGCTTGCAGGGATGTTTAAGGCCTATACCGAAAACTATGGAAGCATTTTAGATGTCAAAACCGTGATTCCATGGATATCATCTATTTGTTTACTGTTAGGTTTCATTAGTATGTTTTTGACTTTCGATTTCTTAAAGAAAAGCAGAAAATTTCACTCCTTGTATCAAGAGGAAATGGATGA
>CAUVGG010000028.1:0-9623 GCA_963551305.1 uncultured Streptococcus sp. | reverse complement strand
ATTCCTGCATAGATCATTTATATTCTCCTTTAGTTTATTCTAAAAAACTCATTACTATCTATTATATCACAATATATGCCTATCATGAAGAAAAGATAAAGAACCACCATGTGAATCGGCTCATTATTAGGATGAAAAATGAACAATATTCAACAAAGTCTGAAAAATTATAATAAATTAAGAAATAAATTTAGGTTATTCTCTATACCCCTCATTCAATGTTCGGTTAATATATAGTTCTTTAGAATATAATAGAAACCTTAAATAAAACTTAAACATATTTTTAGAAATACAAGAAAAAGCTAGGAAAATTGTGGCATCCATTTTTGTAAATTTAAGAAAGCAATCTCTACGATGTTTTAAACTATTGTTAGACTTTTGCTCCTAAAATTGGTAAAATAAAAAAGAAAATAATAGAAAAAGGAAACTATAAACCGCTATGATGAACATGCAGAACATGATGCGCCAAGCACAAAAACTTCAAAAACAAATGGAACAAAGTCAAGCAGAACTCGCTGCCATGGAATTTGTTGGAAAATCAGCTCAAGACCTTGTCCAAGCAACTCTAACTGGTGATAAGAAAGTGGTCAGCATTGACTTTAATCCAGCAGTTGTAGATCCAGAAGATCTTGAAACCCTTTCTGACATGACTGTTCAAGCGATTAACGCTGCACTTGAACAAATTGATGAAACGACTAAGAAGAAACTCGGTGCTTTCGCTGGAAAATTGCCTTTCTAATCCACAAAAAAAGAGAAACATCTGTTTCTCTTTTTTTCTTAGAAATCAAAGAATTCCATTGCTTTCTTTAAGAGTAATTCCGTGTATTCCGGATCATCTTGAGCCATTGTGACTTGTGACTGGACCATTTCAAGATCATCCGTTATCATTCCATCTGCTCCAAGTCTGACTGCCTTATCAAAGGACTCAGAACTATTCACAGTCCAAACATATAGTTTCTGATCTGTTGTCCAAAGTTTATTGACAAAGTATTCATCCAAAGTTGAATATTCCATGGTATAACCAGTCGCCTTGGTTCTCGGAAACACACTATTATATGGCAGAATGAAGTACACTGGAATTTCAGGATCGTAAGCCAAGACCTTATCAATCACATGATAGTCTAGTGACTGCATCTGGTGGCCATATTTCTTAATCGTCGTTCCATACTTTTCAAGGAAATGGTCCATCATTTGTGGGCTATCTTTTTTACTGGTTTTAATCTCAATCAGCAATTTTTGGTTTAAAGCATTTGCTCGCTCTAAATAGGCATCAAAACTTGAAATCTTTGTTTGATAACCATTCTCGTAAATATCTGTATTTGTTAATTCATCCAGAGTTAAGTCTTGCGGTGTAGCATTAATTCTTGCTAGCGATTTAAGGTTAGCATCGTGCATCATCACGAACTTACCGTCTTTCGTTTCCTGAACATCCATTTCAATGAGATCTGGTTTTAGTTGAGCTGTTTTTTCCAAAGACTGCACAGTATTTTGAACACCATTTTTATTACTTACTCCTCTGTGCGAAATCACTAAAGGTGTATTGGTATCCGGAGACTCCAAATAGATGTAACCTTCTAAAGCAAAGAAGATGCTTGCACACCCCATGACTCCCCACCTCATCAAATGGTCTTTCTTTCGCCTTGGCATGATCTCCAACTCTTCTCCTGTCAGGAAGGAAACAAACTTCACTAGGAAATAAGTCAGAGTCATGTAATGGAGGTTTTTAATCAAGATAAAATTAATCACACCAAGAATCAAGGATTCTTTTTGAGTAAAATTATCCATTACCGCCTGAGCAAAGAGCAAGGGAATTAACAAGACAAAGAAGAAGAGATAGGTTTTAATGATAATGAGTAGGAGATGCCAAGAGAAGAAAAGAACGTTTTTCTTCGTCTTTTGGAGACTATATTTCACACTTTCTCTTACTGTCTTTCTTTCAAAGAGAATCTTAGGAAGGGCAAACATGAAACGAACAGAAATGTAGAGAAAGATCCAAGCGGATGCTATGATCAACAGCCCTACCAGCCAGTTCTTATCTTCTAGGTATGTAACGATAAAATCAGGGATAATAATCTTATTGAGATAGTAGATTTTTAAAATTTTCCTAATAAAAGGAAAAAGTAGAGCTACATAAAAGAAGACAAAGGCCATCTTACAAAAGCTCAATCGTTTGACAAATAGAAAGCTCTGGTGAAAGACTTTTCGACTATATTCAATCAAGGTTCTCTTTTCATGGTAGAGGAGGTGACGCGCCCCGATAAACAAAAGACAGATTTGAAAATAAGCCACTAAAAGATTGATTGCTATTAAAATGAGAAAGGCTAAACTGACAAAAGGCGAGCCTTGTATAATCGCCCAAAAGTTATTGTAGGAGATAAACAAGTAACCTGTTTGTCTTAGAAGTATGCCAGCTATCCATGAATTCAATGGCAACCAAACAAACTCTACCATCATGAAAATCAAGAAAAATAGAAATAGTATTTTATCTAGGTTATAGTATATCTTCCTAAAACCTAGCTTTTTAGGTTTTTCAGGTTTCATAGGCACTCCTAGTCTAAAAATTGAGATAAATCTAAGCCACCGAAAGGATTATTCAGAGAAAAACTACTCTGGTCTTCTATTAATAGCTTTCCTTCATCCGATTCTAAAAAGGCTTCGTAAACACGCGCCGTCATGCGGGCATCCTCTAAACTGTTATGAGACCTCCCGTGAAAACCTAAAAAATTCGCGACAGTTTGCAATTTGAGATTAGCTATCCCGTGTAGGTCAGAACTACGGCGTTCAAAAGCCTCATCATATAGATCAACCTTATACTGGTCACGATAATCGATACCGTGCTCCAAGAGAATAGGCAGATCACTCTTGGCCGCATTGTAACCAACCATAGGTAAATTACCAGCAAAGGTCTGAAAATCTCTTAAAACTTGTTCCACCATTGGCGCATCTTTCAAGGTTTCAGCTGTGATTCCAGTTAAGCCATTGATAAAACTCTTCAAAGGTGCTGTAGTATGAACATAAGAATCAAAGGCACTTATTTCTTGACCATTTTGAAAGCGAACTGCTGATACTTGAATTAAATGGGTAACCCCTTCGTATTGATTGAACTCCAAATCAAAGGCAATATAATCTCTTAATTTTTCCATTTTTTACCTCAGTTCCGACTCGATTTAAACCATAAATAATAAAAGAAGCTATCAGGTTAGTGAATAACCCAAACAGCTTCTTTATTTTCCTCCAAATAAGCGAGCAAAAAAGCCTTTTTTGGTAGCTTGAACTTCTTCTTTTGCTTGGTCCAACTCTAGTTTCAAGGTTTCTTGATCCTTCATGGCTTGAAGAGTTAATTGTTGCTGTTGGTCCAACTGTTTGTCCTTTTCAGCAATCTGGCGATCTTTGATGCGCATCTGCTCATCTTTTTCTGTCAACTGCTGGTCCTTGGCCTTGAGTTGCTCGTACAATCGAAGAATTTCAGCATTCTTCTCATCGACCAAGATTTCCATCAGTTCGCGTTGTTTGACATCATCACTGACTGGTTCATCTTCAAAAATCGTTTTTTTGTAGATTTCTTCTAGCTTAATCAAGCCACTTCGAGTAACTACAGTTACACCTTTGTCATTTTTTTTCGTGTCCTCTTCTGGAAGTTCTTTGACACGATTGTTGATTGCCTGACGAGATAGTCCTAAGACCTCTGCAATCTCACTGACGGTCATTTCAATACTCATAATATCCTCTGAAACGTTTTCTAGCTTTTCTTTACTTAAATCTTATCATAAGCTAGATAAACTGTCAAATTTCCGCTTAATCCATAGCCTTTAAAAAGGCCAGTAAAACTTGGGCAGAACGACGTCCAGCTTCGATAATAAACTCATCAAATGAGATAGAGGCCTCGTGATTGGCATTGTCGCTCATGGCACGAATGACTAAGAAAGGTAGGCCAAGAGCCTGAGCTGCCTGTGCAATCGCTGCCCCTTCCATTTCAACTGCTAAAACATCTGGAAAGTGAGATTTGATACTAGCAATCCTATCATCACCAGCTACAAAGCTATCTCCTGTAGCAATCAAGCCTAGGTGCCATGTCTGCTCTAATTGAGATAAGTTTTCTTTAATCCTAGCGATGAACTTCTTATCGGATTCAAAGTAAAGAGGTTGACCAGCCATTTGGCCATAAGCATAGCCAAAAGCAGTTACATCCACATCATGGTAAGCCAATTTATCCGCAATCACAACATCTCCAACAGCAATCCCTTTTGCAAGAGCACCTGCTGATCCTGTATTGATAATGGCTTCTACTTGAAAATGGTCAGCTAAAACAGCTACACTCATAGCTGACATGACCTTTCCAATCCCACTCTGAACTAGAACAACTTCTGTCTTGCCAACAGTGCCAGTGTAGTAAGTATTTCCGAGGACTTGGACTTCTTGTGTTCGATC
The DNA here is from genome assembly GCA_963551305.1 of uncultured Streptococcus sp. Classification (GTDB taxonomy): domain Bacteria; phylum Bacillota; class Bacilli; order Lactobacillales; family Streptococcaceae; genus Streptococcus. Next base: position 5,195 of record CAUVGG010000028.1, on the reverse strand, counting down.
TAAATTCTGAGTCAAGTGTACGAGCTCTTCTGGCATTGCTGCAATGATTCCAATTTTCATTTTATTTCCTTTTCTATTACAAAAGTTTCATCGCCAACACAAGTAAAATCAAGAGTAGGATGACTGTAAATAAGATTCTGTTTAATTTTGAGTTAAAAACATTTCTCTTGGTATTCTCAATGCGACGGCTCTTATGAATCGTTGGCTCTACTTCGATTGTTAAAGTATCTTGAATAGAATTATAGTCTCTAGAACGTGAATAACCAAAGTTTTGTGAAGAAGTTGATAAAATTTTAGTTTCCTCGTCATCTTGAAGAGGTGGCCCAGAGATTTTCTCCCCACGATTGGCACGTTCGATTATTTCATCTGTTAACAAAGGTTTTCCCATGGGCTACTCCTCTATTTCTTTTGCAATTCCCAGTACTGGATTGCCATAATCGTCTTGGCATCACAGATATGGCCAGACTGAATTAAGTTTTTTGCTTCTTCAAGGCTGACCTCTAGAACTTCCAAGGTTTCATCATCATCTTGCGGACGAGGATTTTCCACCTTAGTTAAATCTCTTGCGAGGTAGAGTTTTAATTTTTCATTACAAAAACCAATAGCAGAGTAGAAATCATATAGAAGTTCTAACTTACCTGTATAGGCAACCTCCTCCTCCAATTCACGAAGGGCCGCCGACATGGGATCTGCATTTTCACCAATTTCCAGTTTACCAGCAGGAATTTCATAAGAGATAGCTTCAATAGCTTTTCTGTATTGCTTAACAAGGACGATTTTATCCTCAGCTGTTACAGCTAGAACACATACGCCTCCATTGTGAAAAATCAGATCACGTTGGGCAGTTCCCTTCCCTTCTGGTAGTTCCACCTGATCTTGCACTAGCTTAAAAATAGGACCTCGGTAGATTTCCTTCCGGCTAATCGTTTTTTCTTCAAATTCCATGATAGACTCCTACTGATTCTTAGGATGATGAGGCAAACGTAATGCATATTCATCTTTATTAACTTGACGTCCACGTCCAATAGCAATGGCATCAGCTGGAACATCTTTTGTAATCGTTGAACCAGCTCCAACTAGTGAATTATCACCAAGTTCTACTGGAGCAATGATGGTTGAGTTTGATCCAACAAAGACATTGTTGCCAATGACAGTCTTGTACTTATTCTTCCCGTCGTAGTTAACTGTAATCGTACCTGCACCAAAGTTAACATGGCTACCCACTTCACAGTTTCCGATATAGGTCAAATGACCTGCCTTGGTATTTTCACCGATTGAAGATCCTTTTACTTCAACAAAGTTTCCAATGTGAACTTGAGAAGCAAGACTTGAGCCTGGACGAATATGAGCATACGGACCGACTGTCACACCATCTGCAACTGTACTTTCCTCAATCATGGAATTCGTAATCACAGCTCCAGCTCCGATAGCGCTATCCACGATATAAGTTCCATTTGTTAAAACAGTTTCCGCCCCAATCTTCGTTTGACCTTTCAAGGTAACGTTGGCTTCGATTTGAACTTCAGGTGCAATCTCGACATCAATATCAATGTAAGTTGCTTCAGGATTGACAAAGCTAACACCATTAACCATGTGCTTTTGATTGATACGGCGGCGCATCACTTCTTCCGCAGTGGCAAGAGCCACACGGTCGTTTACTCCAAGACTTTCATCAAAATCCTTGAGAGTATAGGCGCCAACCTTCTCACCTGCGTTACGGAAAATACCAATCACATCAGTAATATAGTATTCACCTTGGGCATTGTTGGTGTTGATGTTTTTAAGGGCCTCAAAAAGACGTTCATTGTCGAATACATATGTTCCTGTATTGATTTCCTTAATTTGCTTTTCAAAATCTGTGGCATCTTTCTGCTCCACAATGCGAAGAACTTCAGCATTATCGTTACGGACGATACGACCATACCCAAAAGGATCTGCTGCTTCAGCCGTTAAAATAGTTGCCACATTTTTGTGATTGATATGGAAATCCAAGAGATTTTTCAAGCTTTCACCTGTAATCAGAGGAGTATCTCCAGCGATAACCAAGGTGTGCCCAGAGCGATTTTGGAGAATGGGCTCTGCCATCATAACGGCATGCCCAGTTCCTAGTTGTTCCGATTGAGTGACAAAGTCTGTCTGACCAGCCAATACTTGCTCAACTAGCTCAGCCTTGTGACCAACTACAGTAACTGTTTTTTCAGGTTGAATAGCACCAACACTACGAAAAACATGTTCCAACATCGAAATTCCAGCTACTTTATGAAGTACCTTTGGAAGATCTGATTTCATGCGAGTACCTTTACCCGCTGCTAAGATAATGGCATAATTTGACATACTATTCTCTTTTCTGTAAAAATTCCCTTATATTATACCATAATTTACTTCCTTAGGAGTAAACAAACAGAGAAATAGGGGAAAACATGCTAGTTCATTCATCTTTTCAACGTTTTCTTTGATTTTTTTATCTATTTACGTTAAACTAATTAGATATGAGAAAAGAGATTCATCCAGCTATTATTTTTAGTCTATTCACCATTGTTATAGCTATTTTAATCTTTAATAAACCAACTTATGAAGGCCATTCGGTCAAGTCAAAAAGCAACACTGTCCAAGTTGAAAACCAGGCCTTGCATAATCTTGATAAACCTATTATTGACATTTCTGGTTGGCAAAGACCGGAGGAGATAAACTACGATATTTTATCTCAAAATATTTCTGGAGCTATTGTTCGCGTACACAGTGGTACTCAACACACGGAAGCAAATGATGCAGCCTTTATCAACGGGGTCGATAAATCCTATAAAAATCACATTTCAGAATTTCAAAAGCGCAATGTTCCCGTAGCCGTCTATGCTTATCTAGCTGGTACGAACAAAGAAGAAATGGAAAAAGCGGCTGAAGTTTTCTACAATTCTGCTTCTCCATACAACCCTAGTTATTACTGGCTTGACGTTGAGGAAAAAACAATGGCCGATATGAATGACGGAGTCGAAGCTTTTCGGGCTAAACTTGAATCGCTGGGCGCTAAAAATATCGGGATTTACATTGGTGTCTATTTCATGCAAGAACATAGCATCAACACGGAAAATTTCTCTGCCGTCTGGATTCCTTCTTATGGGACAAACTCAGGCTACTTTGAGGCCACACCCAATACTGATTTAGACTATGACCTCCATCAGTATACTTCCAAAGGAAAAATTGCAGGATTTGAACATCACCTAGACATCAATCTCATCTCTACTGATAAGGAAAAAGAAGAAACCTTCAGAAAGCTATTTTTAAGACCATAAAGCAAGTGAAAATCGCAACTTTTTCACTTGCTTTTTCATTTTTTTGCTGTCTGTGTTATAATTAATAAGATAGAGAAAGAAATTTATGAAATTGAGGAGTCTAATATGTTTTCATGGATTGCAAGAGTTATCAAAGGAATCGTCATCGCCTTAGGATTTATCCTACCTGGAATTTCTGGTGGTGTTCTAGCAGCGATTTTGGGGATCTACGAGCGAATGATTGGCTTTCTTGCCCATCCCTTTAAAGATTTTAAAGAAAATGTCCTATACTTTATCCCAGTAGCCATCGGGATGTTGCTAGGTATTGGTTTGTTTTCCTATCCGATCGAGTATTTGCTAGAAAATTACCAAGTCTATGTTTTATGGAGCTTTGCTGGAGCTATCATCGGTACAGTTCCTAGCCTCCTTAGAGAATCTACTCGAGAATCTGATCGTGACAAGATTGACCTAGTCTGGTTCTGGACTACCTTTATCCTTTCAGGTCTAGGGCTCTACGCGCTAAACTTTGTTGTTGGTTCTCTCAGTGCCAGTTTCGCTAGTTTCATCTTGGCAGGTGTTCTTTTAGCTCTTGGTGTCTTGGTGCCTGGTTTAAGTCCATCAAATCTACTCTTGATTTTAGGACTGTACGCTCCAATGCTAACTGGCTTTAAGGCCTTTGATTTATTTGGTACCTTCCTTCCTATCGGGATTGGTGCAGGAGCAACTCTCATTATCTTTTCAAAATTAATGGACCATGCCTTGAACAATTACCACTCCCGTGTTTATCACTTTATTATTGGGATTGTGCTATCAAGCACTCTCTTGATTTTGATTCCAAATGCTGGAAGTGCTGAAAGTATCCAATACACTGGACTTTCTATCGTGAGCTATGTTCTCATCGCCTTCTTCTTTGCGCTTGGCATTTGGCTTGGTATCTGGATGAGTCAATTGGAGGATAAGTATAAATAATGGCAAAAAAAGTAAAAATTAAAAAAACTCTTGTCGAGCAAATCTTAACCAAAGCAGGAATTGAGCATACAGGGATTCAAATCAATGCGCTTGAGGGTGAACTTCCTTCGGAATATGATCGAACACATATCTTTAAAACCTTGGCTCTGCTGGGGGACAAGACAGGCCCAATTATCGGAATCGTCCCCATAACAGAACACCTCGCTGAAAAAAAATTAGCAAAGGTTTCTGGTAATAAAAAAGTGAGTATGATTCCACAAAAAGACCTAGAAAAAACGACAGGCTACATTCATGGAGCTAATAACCCCGTCGGCATTCGCCAAAAACACAACTATCCTATTTTTATTGATAAAACAGCTTTAGATTTAGACAAAATGATCGTCTCTGCTGGGGAAGTCGGGCATAGTATCATTATTGCTTCACAAGACTTGGCTAGTTTTGTGAAAGCAGATTTTGCAGATATCTTGGAGGAAAACAACTGATGAAACTCTATTTTGTGCGTCATGGCCGAACTATCTGGAATCTTGAAGGACGTTTCCAAGGTGCCGGAGGGGACTCACCTCTTCTTCCTGAGTCTATTGATACCTTAAAGGCGCTCGGTCAATATCTCAGCAATATTCCTTTCGATGAGATTTATTCAAGTGATTTACCAAGAGCGGTCAAATCTGCTGAAATTATCCAAAGTCAACTCCAAACGCAATGTCCTTTAGAGACTATTCCTGACCTGCGTGAATGGCATCTCGGAAAACTAGAGGGATTAAAAATCGCTACACTCAATGCCATCTACCCACAACAAATCAAGGCTTTTCGTACAAACTTAGCTAAGTTTGATACAAGAATGTTTGAAGCGGAATCCCTCTACAGTACAACTCAACGTACCATTCAATTTATCAAATCTCTGAAGGGGAGTCAGGCTGAGAGAGTTCTAATTGTTGGTCATGGTGCAAATCTCACTGC
>CAUVGG010000027.1:0-9943 GCA_963551305.1 uncultured Streptococcus sp. | reverse complement strand
TTGTACACCAAAACTTTGTGAACATTAACTTGGGTGACTCTTACCCAACTTATGCGAACACGCCAGTGCTTCAAGTTATCACACAAGGCCAAGGACAAACCAAGACATCAGAAGTTCAATTCCCTACGGGTAAAAAGACTTCGTCTGTAGATATTTACTCTCGTACCTACAAATCTCCAAGTCAAGCAGATGCGCGTGAAATAGCTAACTATGGTAAGGACGATCCATATACAGCTACAGAAAGTAACTACCAATATCCATCTATGATTGCAAGCTCAGCTGTTGCTGGTTTGATTGGTTTGGTTATTTCGTATGCTATTGCGATTCCTCTTGGATCTGCTATGGCTCGCCACAAGAATACTTGGATTGATAGCTTCTCAACAGGCGCTCTAACCTTCTTGCTTGCACTTCCAACGATTGCTTTGGTTTATATCGTTCGCTTGATTGGATCATCTATTGGTCTTCCAGACTCATTCCCTATCCTAGGTGCTGGAGATTGGCGTTCCTATGTCTTGCCAGCAGTCATTTTAGGTTTGCTGGGAGCACCAAGTACAGCAATCTGGATTCGTCGTTATATGATTGATTTGCAATCTCAAGACTTCGTCCGTTTTGCTCGTGCAAAAGGTTTATCTGAAAAAGAAATTTCAAATAAACACGTCTTTAAAAATGCCATGGTTCCTTTGGTTTCAGGTATTCCAGGTGCCGTAATCGGGGTTATTGGTGGTGCAACATTGACAGAAACAGTCTTCGCCTTCCCAGGTATGGGTAAAATGTTGATTGACTCTGTTAAGGCATCAAATAACTCAATGGTAGTTGGTCTCGTCTTCATCTTTACATGTATTTCTATCTTCTCACTCTTTGTAGGAGATATCTGGATGACTATGCTTGACCCACGTATTAAATTGACAGAGAAAGGAGGCAAATAATGTCAACAATTGATAAAGAAAAATTTCAGTTCGTAAAACGTGATGATTTTGCCTCTGAAACGATTGATGCTCCTGCCTACTCTTACTGGGGCTCTGTATTTAGACAGTTTTTAAAGAAAAAATCAACAGTCATTATGTTGGGAATATTGGTAGCTATTATTTTGATGAGTTTTATCTATCCGATGTTTTCAGACTTTGACTTTAACGATGTAAGTAAGGTTAATGACTTTAGCGCTCGTTTTATTAAGCCCAATGCCGAACACTGGTTTGGTACTGATAGCAATGGTAAATCCTTGTTTGATGGAGTTTGGTTTGGTGCGCGTAATTCTATCCTCATTTCTGTAATTGCTACTTTTATCAACCTTGTGATCGGGGTGATTGTTGGTGGAATCTGGGGAATTTCAAAATCTGTTGACCGCGTCATGATGGAAGTTTATAACATTATTTCAAACATTCCATCTCTCTTGATTGTTATCGTCTTGACTTACTCAATTGGTGCTGGTTTCTGGAATTTGATCTTCGCTATGAGTGTGACGACTTGGATTGGTATTGCTTATTCAATTCGTATTCAAATCATGCGTTACCGTGACTTGGAATACAACCTTGCTTCTCAAACTCTTGGAACACCAACCTTCAAAATCATCGTGAAAAATATCATGCCACAATTGGTATCTGTTATTGTTTCTACAATGACCTTGATGTTGCCAAGCTTTATCTCTTATGAGGCTTTCCTTTCCTTCTTTGGATTGGGGTTGCCTGTAACAGTGCCAAGTTTGGGACGTTTGATCTCAGATTACTCACAAAACGTTACGACCAACGCGTACTTGTTCTGGATTCCATTGACAACCTTGATTTTGGTATCCCTATCTCTATTCGTTGTTGGTCAGAACTTAGCGGATGCTAGTGATCCACGTACACATAGATAGGAGTAGACATGACAAAAGAAAGTAATGTAATTTTGACTGCTCGTGATATTGTCGTGGAATTTGACGTTCGTGACAAAGTTCTGACGGCTATCCGAGGAGTTTCTCTGGACCTGATTGAAGGAGAAGTTCTTGCCTTGGTAGGTGAGTCTGGTTCTGGTAAATCTGTATTAACAAAAACCTTTACAGGGATGTTAGAAGACAATGGGCGCATTGCCCAAGGAAGCATCGATTATCGTGGACAAGACTTGACAGCCTTGACTTCAAACAAAGAGTGGGAGAAAATCCGTGGTGCTAAAATTGCGACCATCTTCCAAGACCCAATGACAAGTTTGGATCCAATTAATACAATCGGTAGCCAAATCACAGAAGTTATCGTTAAACACCAAGGGAAAACAGCTAAGGAAGCCAAAGAAATGGCAATCGACTATATGAACAAGGTCGGAATTCCAGACGCTGAAAAACGTTTTGACGAGTATCCTTTCCAATATTCTGGAGGGATGCGCCAACGTATCGTTATTGCGATTGCCCTTGCTTGTCGCCCAGATATTTTGATCTGTGACGAGCCAACGACGGCCCTTGATGTAACCATTCAAGCGCAAATCATTGATTTGCTTAAAACCTTGCAAAATGAGTACCACTTCACCATTATCTTTATCACCCATGACCTTGGTGTGGTAGCAAGTATTGCGGATAAGGTAGCGGTTATGTATGCTGGTGAAATTGTAGAATACGGTACTGTTGAGGAAGTCTTCTACGACCCACGTCATCCATACACTTGGAGTCTCTTGTCTAGCTTGCCACAGCTCGCTGATGATAAAGGGGAATTGTACTCTATCCCAGGAACACCACCGTCTCTTTATACTGAGTTGAAAGGTGATGCCTTTGCCCTTCGTTCAGATTATGCGATGCAAATTGACTTTGAACAGAAAGCGCCTCAGTTTTCAGTCACTGATACTCACTGGGCTAAGACTTGGTTGCTTCATGAGAATGCTCCTAAGGTTGAAAAACCAGAAATCATCGCAGATTTACATGATAAAATTCGTGATAAAATGGGCTTTGCTCATCTAGAAGACTAGGAGGAAGGAAATGTCTGAAAAATTAGTAGAAATTAAAGATTTAGAAATTTCCTTCGGTGAAGGAAGTAAGAAGTTTGTTGCCGTTAAAAACGCTAACTTCTTTATCAACAAGGGAGAAACTTTTTCTCTTGTTGGTGAATCTGGTAGTGGGAAAACGACGATTGGTCGTGCCATTATTGGTTTGAATAATACTAGTAAAGGTGAAATCATCTTTGACGGTCATAAGATTAATGGGAAAAAATCTCACAAGGAATCTTCAGAGTTGATCCGCCGTATCCAGATGATTTTCCAAGACCCTGCAGCCAGTTTAAATGAACGTGCGACAGTTGACTATATCATCTCTGAAGGTCTTTACAACTACCACTTGTTCAAAGACGAAGAAGAGCGAAAAGAAAAAGTTCAAAAGATGATTCATGAAGTCGGTCTTTTAAAAGAGCACTTGACCCGTTACCCACACGAGTTTTCTGGTGGTCAACGTCAACGTATTGGGATTGCTCGTGCTCTTGTGATGGAACCTGATTTCGTTATTGCGGATGAGCCGATTTCAGCCTTGGACGTGTCTGTTCGTGCGCAAGTCTTGAACTTGCTCAAGAAGTTTCAAAAAGAATTGGGCTTGACCTATCTCTTTATCGCGCATGACTTGTCAGTTGTTCGCTTTATCTCAGATCGTATCGCAGTTATCTATAAGGGTGTTATCGTTGAAGTAGCGGAAACAGAGGAGTTGTTTAACAATCCTGTTCATCCGTACACTCAAGCACTTCTATCTGCTGTACCGATTCCAGATCCAATCTTGGAACGTAAGAAGGTCTTGAAAGTCTATGATCCTAGCCAACATGACTATGAGACAGACAAGCCGTCTATGGTGGAAATTCGTCCAGGTCACTATGTTTGGGCCAATCAAGCAGAACTTGCTCGTTACAAGGAAGCTCTTAAAAAATAAACAGATTAAGAGAGGACCGAAAGGTCTTCTCATTTTTAATAGAAAAATTCCCCTTTCACTAGCTTGTAAAAGGGGAGTTTTATTGTGATTAGCGTTTGGACCAGGTACGTTTCATAAAGAGAAGCAAAATGGGATAAATCTCTAGACGACCTGCAATCATTGCAAATGAGAGAAGGATTTTAGAGATGGGACTAAAGATAGCAAAACTAGAAGTTGTACCTAGAATAGGTCCGATGTTATTGAAACAGCTGAAGACAGCACTGGTAACAACTAGAAAATCATTGTTATCTAGACTGACAATGAAGATAAGTGACAGTAAAATCATCACATAAATGACAAAATATTTTAGGACCTTGTGCTGGGTATCCTTATCAATCACAGTTTTATTGACATGTAGAGTCAATACGCGATGAGGAGATAAGATGGACAAGATCTGATTTTTTGCAATTTTTGAAAGGATGAGTCCTCTGATAACTTTGAGTCCACCTGCGGTTGATCCAGCAGAGCCACCGATTCCCATGAGGAAGAGGAGTATAAATTGGGAGGAGAGGGGCCAGTTGGTAATATCTCCATAACCAAAACCAGTTGTTGTAATGATATTGGAAACCTGAAAGAGGGCCATTTCAAAGCTCTTAGAGACACCTTGGTAGAGGTGGAGCGTATTGAGAGTAATCAAGCCGGTAGAAACTAGGACAATGATTACATACGTGCGAAGTTCTTCATCTCCAAAGAAAGCCTTAACCCGACGGAGCATGAGGTAGTAGTAGAGATTAAAGTTGACCCCAAAAACCAGAACTCCGATACTGACGAGATAGGTGATGAGTGAGCTGCCGTAGTGGGCAATTCCGTCGTTATAGACGGTGAAGCCTCCGGTTCCTGCCGTTCCCATAGCGATGACAAAGCTATCAAATAGAGGCATGCCAGCTAGATAGTAGATGACTACAAAAAGTGAGAAGAGCCCTAAATAAAGCAGATAGAGGATCTGGGCGGTATTTTTCAGTTTGGATACAACCTTGCCGAAGACAGGCCCAGGGACCTCAGCCTTCATCACCTCTAAGTGACCATTCTTGGCATTGTCCATAATGGCAAGCGCGAAGACGAGTACCCCCATCCCTCCAATCAAGTGAGTAAAACTTCGCCAGAAGAGGAGGGAATGGCTGAGAACGGAGACATCTGTCAGAATGGTTGCTCCTGTAGTTGTAAAACCAGAACTGATTTCAAAGAAGGCATCGATGACACTTGGGATCTGTCCTGAAAAGACAAAGGGAAGCGCTCCAAAGAAAGACCATAGAATCCAACAGAGGGCGACGATTAAGACTCCCTCCTTAGTATAAATTCGCTGATTTTTGGGTTTACGTAAAATTCCCAAGCTACCAAGAAGTATTAAAATTCCAATTGTTGTAAAGAGAGCTGTAAATACTTGGCTGGATTCTTGATAATAGGTTGCTACGCTAACGGGTACTAGGAGGAGAACCGCCTCAATCAAGAGAAGTTTTGAGAGGAGGTAACGAATCATACTTTTATTCATCTTTTACCTCTCAATCAGATCATAAATCTTGGTGATATTTGGTAATAAGGTCGTCACGAGTAACTGATCTCCTACCTCAAGTCTATCCTCTCCAGTAGGGAAGATTGTTTTTCCTTTTCGGATAATGGCTGCGATGAGAACCCCTTTCTTCAATTTCAGATGTGAAAGAGGTTTGGCAGTCATTTTATTAGCTTCCTTGATTTGGAATTGAAGAGTTTCAATTTGACCGTTTGCTAGATGGTGCATGGCTTGAAGGTCTGAGTATTGAGCGTTTACTCGACCACGGATAAAGTGCATAATGGTATCCACTGCAATGCTTTTGGGTGTGATGATACTTGAAAAATCAGGTGCATGGATAATCTCTAAAAGGCTAGTTCGATTCACCTTGGTGATATTCTTATGGACACCAACACGGTCTAAGAACATAGAGGTAATGATGTTTTCCTCATCAACCCCAGTCAAAGTTGCAACTGCATCATAGTTGGGAGCACTTTCCTCAAGCAAGATATCTTTGGCAGTTCCATCTCCCTGTACGATATAGAGATTTGGAAATTTTTCACTGAAGAGACGAGCTCTCTCAGGATTAATCTCGATAACTTTAGTGTCAATACGGCTATCTTTTAAAATGCCAAGTAGGTAATAAGCAATTTTTCCAGCACCAACGATGAGCAAGCTTTTCACTGTACGTGATTTGAAATAGTTATGGAAGAGCATCATATCCACACGATTCCCAGTAACAAAAATTCTATCTCTGTCCTGAATGGTGATATCACCGCTCGGAATCATAAGTTGATGGTCTCGTTCCATAGCGCAGACAATGATATTGCCAAATTTTTTACGAAAATCTGAGATTGGCATTTGACAGAGACCACTGGAATCTTTGACAACAAACTCCATCAGGTTGACCCGTCCCCCTGAGAACCGCTCAACTGAGAGTGCATTCGGAAAATCAATGATATTTGAGATAGCACGGGCGGCTAGGAGTTCTGGGTTAACGATAAGTGAGAATCCAAGAATATTTTTCTCTTTGAAATAGGCATTGGAGTATTCAGGATTTCGCACTCGAACGATAGTTTCTTTAGCGCCCATTTTTTTAGCAAGTACTGCTGAAATCATATTCACTTCATCGTGTTCCGTTAGAGCGATAAAGATATCACACTCTTGAACACCGGCTTGCTCTAAGATAGCAAAGTCTGCTCCATTTCCAAGGAGTCCCATGATATCAAAGCGACTGACAATATGATTGAGAACAGCCTCATCTTGTTCGATGAGGACAACGTCGTGTTTTTCTGCAACCAGTGAACGACAGAGGGCGAAACCGACTTTCCCTCCACCAACAAGGACAATTTTCATATAAAAACCCTACTTTTTCATGATGTAACTATCATACCCTTTTTTCGCAAAAAATGCACTTGCCAAGCCATTTCAGAGGATAAGAAAAGCTTTTTTTAAGTTTTCAAAGATAAAATCGGTCACCTTTCATAGAAATGTCTATTATATGAAATGATTTCGCTCATTTAATATCCTTTCTCAGAAAAAGAATGACTAAGTATGGAAATATTATCAAAAAAATAAAAAAATCAAGTCATTTCTATTGACATTGGTTCTGAAAGTGTTATACTAAGAAAGTAGTTTCGCTGATTTACTTCAAACCTGTTGTGAGGTAAGTTAACGATGCCTTAACCACGCTGTTTGCTGAGCTTGACTCCGGGCAGTGTGGCTATTTTTTTGCAATGATAAAAGGAAACCCGTCATGACAAATCACATTGTATTATTTGAACCTCAGATTCCACAAAATACAGGTAACATTGCGCGTACTTGCGCTGCGACCAATTCTCCCCTCCACATCATCAAACCGATGGGATTTCCTATTGATGATCGCAAGATGAAGCGAGCAGGTTTGGATTACTGGGATAAGTTAGAGATTCATTTTTATGACAGTTTGGAAGATTTTATGTCTCAGATGAAGGGTAAACTCTATCTGATTTCGAAATTCGCGGAAAAGGTGTACTCTGAGGCAGATTTATCGACTGACGAAGCCCATTATTTTCTCTTCGGACGTGAAGACAAGGGCTTGCCTGAGGACTTTATGAGAGAACATCCTGAGAAAGCTCTCCGTATCCCGATGAATGATGAACATGTCCGCAGTCTCAATGTTTCCAATACGGTCTGCATGATTGTCTATGAGGCTCTTCGTCAGCAACATTTTGCTGGTTTAGAGCTCGTTCACACCTATGAAGCGGATAAATTGAAATAAACAAAATGCTTGCACTTGCAAGCGTTTTTTGTTATGATTAAAGGGTCTTCAGGGCTGGGTGAAATTCCCGACCGGCGGTGACTTTAACTAGCTATTTTGGCTTTCTCGTCGTTGTCTTGTCTCGATATACTTTAAGTATTATCTTCGACTGCGACGCCTAGATTACTCCAAAATATCTTAGTTAAAGAAGTCCGCGAGCGCAAGCTGATGTGGTGCGATTCCACAACCGACAGTATAGTCTGGATGGGAGAAGACGAAAGAATAGCTTTGTCTGTTCTGATAGATTTATAGCTAAACTGTAACCGCTTGCTTTGATGGAGTGAGAGGGAACTTTTGGGATATAAAAAGTGAGAATAGATAGAGGAATCCTTTCCAACTTCTTCTGATTTTATAGAAAATTGGAGGAACCTGTTATGACAAACACACGTCGACTTTCGACCATTGCGATTTTATCAGCCATTTCATTTGTGCTGATGTACTTTGACTTTCCGCTCTTGCCAGCGGCAACCTTCCTCAAGATCGAGTTTAGTATCTTGCCAGTCCTTGTGGGCTTGGTGGTGATGGATTTGCCAGCTGCTCTAGGAATTCTCTTAATGCGCTCACTCTTGAAGTTGCTTCTGAATAGCCAGGGAGTGAATACCTACATTGGCTTGCCAATGAATATCGTAGCCTTGGGAGTTTTTGTCATCGTATTTGCTATGATTTGGAAAAAGGAACGAACAACCCTTCGTTTCCTACTAGCCTCTCTAGCGGGAACTGTCGGCTTGACTGCGGCTATGTTGGTTCTCAACTATGTCTATGCGGTTCCTTTGTACGCGCAGTTTGCCAACTTTGATATTAGAGAAATTATAGGACTTTCTAACTACTTGATGACCATGGTCTTACCTTTTAACCTGATTGAAGGTATCATCTTTGCCGTTTCATTCTGGTTGTTGTACGTCCTCTTGAAACCAACCTTAAAACATTATGAGAGATAAACAAACATTTTTAATGAAGGGCAGTTTTGCCCTTTTACTTTTCGTCCTTCTTGGCTATATGGTTAAGTTCTATCCTGAAACGCTGGTCGGTTTTGATCAACCAATTCAGACTGCCCTTCGTGGGGACTTGCCAGATTATTTGACAGTTCTGTTCCGTACCCTTACGCATTTGATTGATATCCCAGTGATTATCACCTGGGTTACCATCGCAGCCTTTATCTTTTATCGTAAGCAGTGGAAGATAGAAAGCTACTTCATGGCGGGTAATCTAGCCTTAGCCGGTCTTTTAATCGTGACCTTCAAAAACATCTACCAGCGCCCACGGCCAGCTATCTTACACTTGGTAGAGGAGAAGGGTTTTTCTTTTCCAAGTGGCCATTCTCTGGCTGTAACCTTGATGGTAGGCACTCTGATTGTCATTCTCAGTCAGCGGATTAAAAATCCAGTCTGGAGAAAAATCGTGCAAATCGTCCTTGGCCTCTACCTAGTCAGTGTGCTGGCATCAAGAGTCTATCTGGGAGTTCACTACCCATCAGATGTTCTTGCCAGTCTCTGTGTGGGTTTGGGGATCTTGTTTATCGAATTTCCTTTCTATGACAAGCTTCGATTCCAATGGCGATTTAAAGGCAAGCAGAAGTGAGTATCAAATTCCTTTGAGGAGAAAGAAATGAGAGTCAATATAACAGATCTCCATCCGACTCAACTATACTTATCAGAAAAGAAACTAGAAGGCATCCAGACACTTTATCAGTCGGCAGAAATAATCAATGTTGCTCCAATCAGTATTCTTGCGTTCGGAGATTGCTTGTTGATTACAGATGGCCATCACAGGGCTTATCAGGCTTTATTGGCGGGTAGGAATATGATTTCTGCTGAGTGGGATAGAGATGGTGGCGATGAACTGTATTATCTCTATGCGCAAGCTTGCGAGGAAAGAAAGATTTACTCTGTTTTGGATTTAAAAGACCGTATCCTAGCTCAAGATGAGTATGAAGCAAAATGGTATAACTGGTGTGATGGTTTTAATCAAGCAGCAACTCTTTTATTGAAAGGGAAAGCAGATGAAACAGATTTTACAAATAGATAATGCACTGCGTCTTGTTCCTTTTTATATTGAAATTAGTCTGGTCTAACTTGTTTTTTAACTAAAAATCTGATAAACTATGTAGTAATTGAATAGGAATCCGCAAGACTAGTAACTCAAGGGAAGTATATCAGGGAGGAGAGCCATGACTGCAAGCTCTCTATATGAAAGCTGAGTGAATTCACTTGCGCATGGATTTAGAAATGAAGGTCTGACTTGTCAGATGAAA
>CAUVGG010000026.1:0-10047 GCA_963551305.1 uncultured Streptococcus sp. | reverse complement strand
TACTTATAGGATTTGCTTTTAGCGCACAAGTCGTAGCTGCCGACGGGATTACTCCGGCTCCAACAGCTGAGGAAACAGTTCAAACTGTCCAGGAGAGTCCTCAAACACCCGATGAGGTTGGAGAGTCCAAGGCCCCAGAAAAACTGGAAGAAAAGGCTGAAGAACCTGTAAAAGAGGATGTCAAAGAAGACACGGAGGCTCCTCATACAGTTACTCCAAAAACGGAAGAAACAACTGCACCAGCTGTGACAGAAAATGCTAGTCCTACTCCGAATACTGAGAAAGAAAGTCCTGCTCCAACTGAAGTTCCTGCAGAAAACTCTCCTTCAGAAAAGAAAAATGAAGCCGTCACACCTGCAGTATCCACTCCTAACACTGAACGAGCACCTCAGGTAAATGAAAAACTGGCTAAAAGAAAAATGATCTCAATTGATGCTGGACGCAAGTACTTTTCTCCAGATCAACTCAAAGAAATCATCGACAAAGCCAAACACTACGGTTATACTGATCTTCATCTACTAGTTGGAAATGATGGCATGCGTTTCATGCTAGACGATATGACGATCAAAGCCAATGGTAAAACCTATGCAAGCGACGATGTCAAACGTGCACTCGAAAATGGAACTGATGCCTACTACAAGGATCCAAACGGCAACCATTTGACAGAGAGTCAGATGACGGACTTGATTAACTATGCTAAAAACAAAGGCATTGGTCTCATCCCAACTGTAAACAGCCCTGGTCATATGGATGCGATTTTGCATGCCATGAAAGAACTAGGTATCCAAAAACCGAACTTCAACTACTTTGGTAAGGAATCTGCTCGTACCGTTGACCTTGATAACAAGGAAGCTGTTGCATTTACCAAAGCTCTGATCGACAAGTATGCTGCTTACTTCGCTGGCAAAACTGACATCTTCAATATCGGACTAGACGAGTACGCCAATGATGCTACAAATGCCAAAGGTTGGAGCGTTCTTCAAGCCTATAAATGGTATCCAGAAGATGGATTCCCTGACAAGGGTTATGATAAATTTATCGCCTACGCCAACGACCTTGCTCGCATCGTCAAATCTCACGGTCTCAAACCAATGGCCTTTAACGATGGTATCTACTACAATAGCGACACTAGCTTTGGAACCTTTGACAAAGATATCATCGTTTCTATGTGGACCGGTGGATGGGGCGGATACGATGTCGCTTCTTCTAAACTTCTAGTTGAAAAAGGCCACCAAATTCTTAATACCAATGATGCTTGGTACTATGTTCTCGGACGAAATGCCGATGGTCAAGGCTGGTACAACCTCGACCAAGGTCTCAATGGGATTAAGAACACTCCAATCACTTCTGTTCCAAAATCTGAAGGGGCTACTATCCCGTTCATCGGGGGTATGGTGGCTGCTTGGGCGGATACCCCATCTGCACGCTATTCACCATCACGTCTCTTCAAACTCATGCGTAGCTTCGCAAATGCAAATGCTGAGTACTTTGCTGCCGACTATGAGTCTGCTGAGCAAGCTCTGAAAGAAGTCCCAACAGACCTTAACCGCTATACTGCGGAAAGTGTCGCAGCTGTCAAAGAAGCTGAAAAAGCCATTCGCTCACTCGATAGAAACCTCAGTCGTGCCCAACAAGACACCATTGACCAGGCAATCGCGAAACTCCAAGAAGCTGTCAGCAACTTGACCTTCACACCAGAAGCTCAAAAAGAAGAAGACGCGAAACGCGAAGTTGAAAAACTTGCCAAGAACAAGGTGATCTCAATCGATGCTGGACGCAAGTACTTCTCAGCTGAGCAACTCAAACGTATCATTGATAAAGCTAGTGAACTTGGATATTCTGATGTGCATCTTCTCCTAGGAAATGACGGACTTCGCTTCCTCCTTGATGACATGACCATCACAGCTAACGGAAAAACTTATGCAAGTGACGATGTCAAGAAGGCCATCATCGAAGGAACAAAAGCTTACTACGATGATCCAAACGGAACCACTCTTAGTCAGGCTGAAATCACTGAATTGATCGAGTACGCAAAATCAAAAGGTCTCGGACTCATCCCAGCGATCAACAGCCCAGGTCACATGGATGCCATGCTTGTTGCTATGGAAAAATTGGGTATCCAAAATCCTCAAGCCAACTTTGACAAGGTCTCTAAAACAACCATGGACCTTGAAAACGAAGAAGCGATGAACTTTGTCAAAGCCCTCATCGGCAAGTACATGGACTTCTTTGCAGGCAAGACTAAGATCTTTAACTACGGTACAGATGAATACGCTAATGATGCTACCAACGCTCAAGGCTGGTATTATCTAAAATACTACAATCTCTATGGCAAGTTTGCTGAGTACTCTAACACTCTTGCTGCCATGGCCAAAGAACGAGGCCTTCAACCAATGGCCTTCAACGATGGTTTCTACTACGAGGACAAGGATGATGTTGAGTTTGACAAGGATGTCATCATCTCTTACTGGTCTAAAGGATGGTGGGGCTACAACCTTGCATCTCCTCAGTACCTTGCAAGTAAAGGCTATAAATTCCTTAATACCAACGGAGACTGGTACTATGTTTTAGGTAATCACAAAGCAGACGAAGCCTACCCACTATCAAAGGCGATTGAAAACTCTGGTAAAGTGCCATTTAACCAACTTGCTTCTACCAAGTATCCAGAGGTAGACCTTCCTACTATTGGTAGTATGCTTGCTATCTGGGCAGATAGACCAAGTGCTGAGTACAAGGAAGAAGAAATCTTTGAACTCATGACTGCGTTCGCAGATCACAACAAAGACTACTTCCGCGCTGACTACAATGCTCTCCGTGAGGAGCTTGCTCAAATCCCTACTAACTTGGAAGGATACAGCAAAGAAAGTCTCGATGCCCTAAATGCAGCTAAAGAAGCTCTCAACTACAACCTCAATCGCAGCAAACAAGCCGAGTTAGACGCTCTCGTAGCTAAACTCAAAGCAGCCCGCCTAGGCCTCAAACCAGCGGCAAGTCACTCAGGAAGCCTCGATGAAAATGAACTAGCTGCCAACGTCGAAACCAAACCGGAACTCATCACAAGAGCAGAAAAGATTCCATTTGAGGTTATCAAAAAAGAAAATCCGAACCTCCCAGCTAAGCAAGAAAAGATTGTCACACCAGGTGTAGATGGTGAACGCACTCATTACATCTCTGTCCTTACTGAAAATGGTAAACAAACAGAAACCGTTCTAGATAGCCAAGTAACCAAAGAACCTGTGACCCAAGTGGTTGAAATCGGTGCCCCTATTACCCACAAAGGGGATGAAAGTGGCCTTGCTCCAGCTGCCGAAGCGAAACCAAGACTGGATATCCAAGAAGAAGAGATTCCATTCACTACCGTAACACGTGAAAATCCTCAATTACCAAAAGGACAAAGTCAAGTAGTCGTTTCCGGAGTAAATGGTCGCCGTACCGTCTTCTACTCTGTAAGCACTAGTGCTGACGGTAAGGAAGTGAAAACTCTTGTAGATAGCCTTGTGACTCAAGAAGCAGTGACCCAAGTTATTGAAGTCGGAACCCTTGTAACCCATGTAGGGGACGAACACGGTCTTGCTCCAGCCGCAGAAACAAAACCAAGACTGGATATCCAAGAGGAAGAAATTCCATTCACTACTGTGACACGTGAAAATCCTCAATTACCAAAAGGACAAACGCAAGTTATTACTAAAGGAGCTAACGGCCACCGTACTGCCTTCTACTCTGTAAGCACTACTGCTGATGGCAAGGAAGAAAGAACCCTTGTCAATAGTGCGGTATCGCAGGAAGCGATCGATCAGGTTGTTGAAGTCGGCACTGCCGTTGAGAAAACTGAGCAAACTGCATCAACTACTGCCAAAGCAGATGAAAAACAACTCCCTGCAACAGGAAGTCAAGATTCTGCAGGTTTGGTCGCAGCAGGACTCATGGCGACTCTAGCAGCCTACGGACTGACTAAGAGAAAAGAAGACTAAACCTCTTCAACAAGAATAGAAAAAAGCGAGATTGAATCTCGCTTTTTTATTTTATGATTAGTCACCAAGTCCTATACGTTCAAAGATATCATCCACTCGTTTGGTGTAGTATGCAGGGTTGAAGATTTCGTCGATTTCCTCTTGAGTCAGGCGCGATATCACTTCTGGATCTGCTTCGAGAAGCGGTTTAAAGTCTACTTGGTTGTCCCAAGAGTAGGCTGTTTTTGGTTGCACCAAGTCATAGGCTTGCTCACGGGTCATACCTTTCTCAATCAAGGTCAACATCGCACGTTGGCTAAAGATAAGACCAAAAGTTGAGTTCATGTTGCGGATCATGTTTTCTGGGAAGACTGTCAAGTTCTTGACGATATTTCCAAAACGGTTGAGCATGTAGTCGATCAAAATAGTTGTATCCGGTGTGATGATACGCTCAGCTGATGAGTGAGAAATGTCGCGTTCGTGCCAGAGAGCAACGTTTTCATAGGCCGTCACCATGTGGCCACGGATGACACGCGCAAGACCTGTCATGTTTTCAGAACCGATAGGGTTGCGTTTGTGAGGCATTGCTGAAGACCCTTTTTGCCCTTTGGCAAAGAATTCTTCCACTTCACGTTGCTCAGATTTTTGTAGGCCACGAATCTCAGTCGCCATACGTTCGATTGAAGTTGCGATGCTAGCAAGAACTGCAAAGTACTCAGCGTGAAGATCACGAGGAAGCACCTGTGTAGAGATTTCTTGGGCACGGATACCAAGCTTGTCGCAGACGTATTGCTCTACAAATGGTGGAATGTTGGCAAAGTTCCCAACCGCACCCGAAATTTTACCAGCTTCCACACCAGCAGCCGCATGCTCGAAACGCTCGATATTGCGCTTCATTTCACTGTACCAAGTCGCCAATTTAAGACCAAAAGTTGTTGGCTCCGCATGCACACCGTGGGTACGACCCATCATAATGGTGAACTTGTGCTCCTTAGCCTTGTCAGCAATGATGTTGGTGAAGTTTTCAAGGTCACGACGGATGATGTCGTTGGCTTGTTTGTAGAGGTAACCATAGGCAGTATCGACCACGTCAGTCGAAGTCAAACCATAGTGAACCCACTTGCGCTCCTCACCAAGCGTCTCAGAAACCGCACGCGTAAAAGCCACCACATCGTGACGCGTCTCTTGCTCGATTTCCAAAATACGGTCGATGTCAAAGTCCGCTTTCTCGCGAATCAAAGCCACATCTTCCTTAGGGATTTCCCCCAACTCAGCCCATGCCTCGTCAGCCAAGATTTCCACCTCAAGCCAAGCACGGTATTTATTTTCTTCACTCCAAATGTTCGCCATTTCAGGGCGAGAGTAACGTTCGATCATTGTTGTTTCTCCTTAATTTAAGATCATAAGTAATCATTCTTTATAACGTCAGAAGATACGATAATTCCAGGGAATTCATTTAAATCTACACCATCTAAAGAATACGGGAAAGGAAATAATATAAATTGTAAAGATTGTAGTTCAGCTAACCTAATAAGGCTTCTCAATTGGAAATTAGAAACTCCACGTATACAATAATTCTCTTTGTCAGGTACATTGTCATAATAATATTGAGCCATCTTTTTTGAATAAAATAACGGTAATGTTACATGTGAATCTTGTCTATTTGGATATTGATAAAACGATCCTGTAACTTCTCCATTACGTTGTTCCATCAACATCCAAAAGGGTTCCCCCTGTACTTTCTCATCAGGCAAAAATCCTTTTTTAATTGTTCCAGCCACTATGTCTACTATTGTCGGCAGTTCGTCAACCGTCATCAATTTAATACCGTTTGATTCTGCAAAAATTTTTGTTCCTTCTTGAAAACCAACCTTTGAAATCATTATTCCAATTATATTACCCAATCCAACATCTTGTAGCTTTGTAGAAAAATCACGTATTTCTTTTATTGACACTTTATTTTTCCAATCTTTACATTCTATAGCTACTCTACACTCTATATTTAAATGTGTGAATTGATAGTAAACATCAAATTCATTAGTTGCTCCACTCTGACCTTTAATGGTTACTTTTGTTGATACTAATGTATTTTCATAATCATTCAATTCTAGTAAGCGAGAATATACATACTGGGCATAATCCTCTAATGATTTTCCTGTATTAACCATAAATTTATAACTTTTTCCCTTTATTACTCAACTAAAGATAAAAACTCTTTGACAATTTCTGTTAATTCAAAATGTTCTATACCGTCTTCATCTATATATTTTTCTTGTTCATGAATTTGGTCTACTGTCATCTTTGGCCAGTTATTTTGTAAAACCTTATTTTCATTAGTTTGATTAAAATTCTTAACCTCCTCTTTCACATCGTTATAATCAGTTATATTTACGTGCCCATCAAAGATATCTGGATGAAGATAATTTTCAGCCTCACGTTTTCGAGTACAAAATGCAGTTCTTCCATGTTTTCTATTCTTTTCAACGGTAGAAGTATTTTTTGTTCGATTGGCGGGAGAAATTCTATCTGAATCTAAAAATATTCCAAAAGGAAGACCAAACTGATCTACAGTTCTCATTGTAATCCAAGATTTTAAATTATCACAACCACCAGTAGGTACTAGTGCGATATTTGCCTCCTGAAAAGTTCTGTCTATTTCTCCACTTTCTTTTAAAACCTTGCATAAATGATTAAAGAAAATTATATCTGTTTTACCTTCTATTAAAATTAATGCCTTTGTTTCTTTTGAAATTGGATCCGGTAAAACACCTAAAGTTTCTGTGATTTTTTGTAAAACCTCATCACCTCCACTACTAACTTGTGACTTATCCGATTTTTCTACTAATCGAAGACTAGCAGTGGGTAATAGTCCACCTAGAGCTGGAGTATGGGTTGTTAAAATTATTTGAGTATTTTCCTTGGATGCTAACTCTAGAAAAGCTTCTATGAGTAATTTTTGATGCGATGGGTGTTGAGAAGTCTCTGGTTCTTCAAAAGCATAAATTATGCTCTTATTCCTCTCTGCTTCTGATAATTTTCTTTCTGCCTCTGCCCGAAAGAAATTTAGGAGAATTAAACGACGAACTCCACTTCCTCTTTTATTGATAGATATATCATCTTCCGATTTTATTGATAATTTAAAAAGCGAATCAAACTTAGGCTCTGATTTAAACTCTGGAATTAGAGAAGCAGCCAAATCCTCATCCATCTCTTGCAACTTAGCTAATGTACGTCCTGCAGTTTCAATTGCTTTCCGTTGAACTTCACTTTTTATTTTATTAATCTCAGTTTGCAACTCTTGTAATGCTTGAGATACCGCAACAGACATAGGATCTGCAATTTCTTTATCTGAATCTGAACTACTTCGATCTGATTGAAACAAAGCATAAATTGGTAAAAAAGTCTCAATTACTCCATATACCTTTTTTGCATCCTCTTTTGTAACTTCTAATTCAACCTCTTTAATTATTAAATCTCTTTTAGAAGATAAAATCGCCTGTCGAATAGAGACATTACTTCTTTTATCGTATTTATCCTCATCAATACCTAAATCAACCGCACGCTTTTTTAGATCAGCTTGTTTTAACAATAACAGATCATTGTAGTTATCATCTATAGGATGATTACAAATAATTTTCGTCTCCGGTTTTGGTTTTGCAGATGAACATTTGAAAGTTTTTTTAATTTCCAAATCACCATTCGAATTCAAAAGATTTTCATCTTCCAAGCTAGTTTTAGAAGAAGCATCAACTACTATCTCATCTGGTAATTCATCAAAAATACATGTTATAAAAATAGAATCCGAATCCGCTCCAACAGATAAATCATCTCTCTCACAAACAACTAATTTGTTATTAAAAAAGATTTCTAATGCTTCCAAGATTGTTGATTTCCCTGCATCATTCTTACCTATAAAAGCTGTCAAATTATCAAAATCAACAATTGTTTCATCTTTATAACCGCGAAAATTTTTAATTTTTATTTGCTTAAGCCTCATAATCTGTTTTCTCCTTAAATTCCTCTTTCCCAATCCATACAGATGGATAATGATCCAGTTTATTCAAATCTGTATTTAGTGGCAAATCATAAATGGCTAAATAGTTTTCAGGGTATTGTGCAGCTAGCTCTTCATATTTAGTCTTCACCTTTTCAAGATCACTACTAGCAAACAAAACCTCGACGACTGCTCCAGTCTTATCCTTTTCAATAAATGCATTTACGATGATTTGAATCATAGGTTTCTCCTAAAAATCTATCCCTTTCCCAAACTCATCCACACTATCCGGCACGCTACTAAACAAAGTCACATGTCCCATCTTGCGGTTGTGCTTCGCTTCTATTTTACCATACATGTGAAGGTGGGCGCTTGGATTTTCTGTCACATATGTTTCAGCAGCCTCGACATGCTGGCCGAGAACATTAAGCATGACAGCTGGGGCATGTAGTTGGATAGCTGGCAATGGTGCTCCCAGAACACCTAAAATATGGGTATCAAACTGGGAGAAGTCGCAGGCTTCGATAGAGTAGTGCCCAGAGTTGTGTGGGCGGGGGGCAATCTCATTGACAATGATATCATCAGCTGTCGCAAACATTTCCACACAAAGGGTTCCAGACAGATTGAGTTGTTCTGCAATTCGCACCGCCATGGCTTTGGCTTTATCTGCTAGACTATCTGAAATGCGAGCAGGGACAATGGTTTTCGAAAGAATGTTGTTGCGGTGGATATTTTCCTGAACAGGGAAGACTGTCACATCCTTACCATTTCCTGACACAATAACAGAAATTTCAAGGTCAAAGTTGACAAATTCTTCCAAGACACAGTCTGCTGAATTGGCTAGCGCATTGGCTTCTTCCAAATCTGCTTCTGAGCTAATGACCTTTTGCCCATGTCCATCATAGCCACCTGTCGCAGTCTTGAGGACATAGTTTTTCGATAGGTCCATATCTGCCAAGTCTTGGCTAGAAGTCACGACCTTGTAAGGTGCCACAGTGACTTGTGCCTTATTTGACAAAAAATTCTTTTCAAAAATGCGATTTTGGGAAATGCGGAGCAGATCTGTCCCTTGAGGGAGTTGTCCATCCTTGATAACGACATCCAAACCGTCAGCATCGACATTTTCAAATTCATAAGTGAGGACATCGCAACGCTCAGCCAGCTGACGAAGAGCTTCCACATCGTTATAAGGAGCCACGATGATCTCCGCCACGCGAGAGGCTGGGCAATCCGCCGCAGGATCCAGCGCGATAACCTTGTGCCCCATGTAGATAGCAGAAATGGCCATCATCTGCCCCAGCTGACCGCCACCGATAATTCCGATTGTTTTAGATGAGCTCATTTGTAGACTCCTCTGCGATTTTTCCTTGTTCTTCTGCAAAATCTGCCAAAGCTGTCGCGATAGCCTGATCCTCTACTGAGAGGAGACGGAGGGCAAAGAGGGCTGCATTTGTCGCACCTGCTTCACCAATCGCCATGGTTGCGACTGGCACACCACCTGGCATCTGTACGATAGAGTAGAGCGAGTCCACGCCACTAAGCGCGCGTGATTTGACTGGTACCCCGATGACAGGAAGGGTGGTCTTGGCTGCTACCATACCTGGTAAATGGGCTGCACCTCCAGCACCTGCAATAATGACCTTGATCCCGCGACTCCGTGCTTCCTCGGCATGTTTGAACATGAGATCAGGTGTACGGTGGGCAGAAACAACTTTCTTTTCGTAGGCTACACCAAAGCGGTCTAGGACTTCTGCTGTTTTTTGCATGGTTGCCCAGTCGGACTTGGAGCCCATGATGATGGAAATTACCGGTTTCATTTTTAATCCTTTTTCTTCCTTTTTTTGACAATCACCTTAGGTTGTGAGGGACGGCAGTAGCCACCAAAGGTGTCTCATGCCTAAATCGGAAGCCCAAGGTCTTCCGATTTCCCTGAACGATTGGATTATCATCCAATCGTTCTTTCACAACGGCGGTGATTGCTCTATACTAGCTCGCTAACGCTCACAAACCATACGACCATTAACGTATTTTGTGAATTTTTATTTTTCTTTTTGATAATGGTCTTAGGTGGTGGGGACGGAAGCAAACCTTCGGTTTCATTCC
>CAUVGG010000025.1:0-10135 GCA_963551305.1 uncultured Streptococcus sp. | reverse complement strand
AATTCTGTAGCTTCTGCTACTTTAGCGATCAAATCTTGTTTGTTTGCCATGTTAACAAATCCTCCAAATAATTTCTGATTAACAAATATAATCATATCCTAAAATTGCCCATAGGTCAAGTCAAAAACGCCATTTCAAACATTTTTCTCTATTTTTTTAGGAATTATAGCGGATTAGAATTGCCCAAGCATTCTCTCCAGTATGAGTTTGAATAATAGAGCCAGTTTCCAGTACAGAGATTGGTTTCTCAACATAGGCTTGCAATAAACTCTTCATCTCATTTGCCCATTCATTCGTTCCAGCATAGGAAATTCCAATTTCTGCAACTGATTTATGAGTAAGGGCCACCGTTAACTCTTCAAGCCATTTTTTGAAAGTTTTCGCACCACGCCCTTTGACGATTGGTTGGAGTTCGTGGTTTTTCATCTGCATCACTACACGAATATTTAATAGTGAGCTTAATAGTCCCGTCACACGTCCAATACGCCCACCTTTCACTAGGTTTTCTAGAGTCGAAACACCGATATAAAGCTCTGTGTGATTCTTCACTTCTTCTATATGTGCTAGAATAGTTTCTAAATCTTTACCCTCTTTAGCAAGTTTTGCAGCTTCAACAACTTGAAACTTCATAGCCTGATCTGTAAAGGAACTATCAATAACAGTCACATCAGAACTTGAGAGACTTGCGCCTTGGCGAGCAGCTTCAACCGTTCCAGACAAGGCATGAGACATATGAATAGCAACAACCTGACTGCCATCTTTTCCCAGCTCTTCAAAGACTTCAGCAAACACTCCTACTGGAGGTTGACTCGTTTTAGGGAGATTCTTGCTTTGTTGCATGAGATGAAGGAATTCCCCCTCTTTTAGATCAGCATCTGAGTAGAGTACGCCATCAATCATAACTGATAAGGGGACAATAGTGATATTTAATTCTTTAACTACTTCTGGTTCGATAGTAACAGAAGAGTCCGTTACAATTTTTACTTGTGTCATAAGTTCAATCTTTCTATTCTTCTCAATAGGATTGGGATTTTTCACTCTTATTATATCAAAAAAATGATAAAAAATCATAAGTAATCCAATTAAAAAAACCGAATTTCTGGTATAATCTATCTATAGAAAAGCGAGGAACAGCTATGATTCGAAAAGTTCAACCGATTATTACAATTATATTTGGAGCAGCTATCTATGCCTTTGGTCTCACCTACTTTGTTGTTCCTTATCATCTATTTGAGGGAGGGGCGACAGGTATCACCTTGATTACCTACTATCTTTTTAAAATCCCTGTCTCATTGATGAATCTCTTGATTAATATCCCTTTATTTATCCTAGCTTGGAAAATATTTGGACCTAAGACCCTCTACTCCAGTCTTTTAGGATCTATTTCACTTTCCGTTTGGCTAGCAATTTTTGAGCGTATTCCTTTGCACATCGACTTGCAAGGGGATCTCATCATTGTCGCTTTGGTCTCAGGAGTCTTACTGGGGGTTGGTTTAGGAATTATCTTTAATGCTGGTGGAACCACTGGTGGTTCTGATATCGTTGCCCGTATCCTCAACAAATACACCAATATTTCGATTGGGAAATTGCTCTTTGGGATTGACTTTTTTATCCTAATGTTGATTTTGATTATCTTCCAGGATCTTCGTCTAGTTACCTATACCCTCTTGTTTGACTTTATCATCGCTCGCGTTATTGACCTTATTGGCGAAGGGGGTTACGCTGGCAAAGGATTTATCATCATTACTCAATATCCTGACCAACTGGCTGATAAGATTAATGAGGAGCTTGGCCGTGGCGTTACCTTTATATCTGGTCAAGGATACTACAGCAAAAAGGATTTAAAAATTATCTACTGTATCGTCGGTCGAAACGAAATCGTAAAAATGAAAGATATGATTCACAAAATCGACCCTCAAGCCTTTATAACCATCACTGAGGCTCATGAAATTCTGGGTGAAGGATTTACTTATGTGAAAGATTAAAAAAGCTGGGAATTCCCAGCTTTTATTTTTCTTCTGTGAGGG
This sequence comes from uncultured Streptococcus sp., assembly GCA_963551305.1. Lineage (GTDB taxonomy): Bacteria > Bacillota > Bacilli > Lactobacillales > Streptococcaceae > Streptococcus. Next base: position 8,108 of record CAUVGG010000025.1, on the reverse strand, counting down.
TTGAATGATGATAACCATAAGTAAAGTAGATGACTAGACCAACTACAAGAGCAATGCCAAAGGCAATCCAGGTATCTAGACTATATTGAAGCATAAAGGAAACACAGATAAGGATGGAAAGGATTGGCAAAAGTGGAACCAAAGGAGTTTTAAACTCTCCTTTTTGGGGCATACCCTTATCCTTTCTGAGTTTTATTATCCCGTAGGCTAGCAAAATGAGATAAGCTAAGGTACAAATATTTAAGAAGGCTGCAATACTGGCTAGAGGAAATACTCCGGCAGCAAGGGCTGAAACAACTCCTGTTAAGAGGGTCGCATTTTTGGGAACGCGACTGGTCTTGCTTAGTTGTTTGAAACTTTGAGGTAAAAGTCCATCACGTGCTAAGCTATATATCATTCGAGACAAAGCATAAGTCATGGAAATACATACCGTTATCAGGGTTAGAATGGCTACAAGCGAAACATAGTTAGCTGCCCAACCGATACCAATACTCCGTAATGAAAATGCTACTGCATCGTCCACATTGAGCTTACTGTAGTGAACAATCCCTGTCAATACTAAGGTTACCAAGGCATAGAGAATGGTGACGATTGTCAGAGAAAGGACAATTCCACGAGGAATATTTTTTTGCGGGCTTTGGATTTCATCAACTGCCATGGAAATAGACTCAAATCCGAGAAACCCAAAAAACATCAAAGATGCACCTGCCATAATCCCAGTTCTTCCTCCATAAATCTGGCCAAAGCCAAAAGGAGCAAAATTCGACCAATTTTCAGGTTTGATGTACCAAATACCAACTAGGATAAATAAGGCTAGAGCAGAGAATTTCAAGATTACTAGAAGCGAATTAAAGCGTAAGGCTGCCTTGGAATTTAATAAAACCAATCCTGTTACCAAGGTCAGCACCAAAATAGGTAGAAGGTCGATATAGGTTCCTTGTTCAGGGTTGAAGGTGCCATTTAAGGCTTGGGGCATGGAGATACCATAATCACTGAGTAAGCCCTTAAAGTAAGCTGCCCAGCCAGACGCCACACCTGAAACAGCTGTCATGAATTCCATGATGGTCAACCAGCCAGCAATCCAGGCTGGCAATTCTCCTAAAATCGCATAGAGATAACTATAAGCACCTCCAGTTGCAGGTACACGAGAGGCAAATTCTGCAAAAAAGAGAGCTGATAAAGAAACACATAAGGCAGAAATCACAATGGAAATCACTAGTGAGGGACCAGCTAGAGTAGCCGCCGCTGTTCCTGTAATGGTGAAAATCCCCGTCCCTACCATAGCACCGATTCCCAATAGAATCAAATCCCACAATTTCAAATGGCGACGCATCTCTGTCTGTCTCAGACTAACATCCTTGGTTCTAAAAATATTCATACTTCATCTCCACTAAATGTAATTGTTTTATTTTACCATATAAAAGCATTTTTGTGAATATTTATTAGGTTCTTTTTTGAAAAAAATTCTGAACAGAAAGGATTCCTGTTCAGATTTTGCATATTCTTATCCGACTGAACCTTCCATTTCATAGCTAATCAAGCGGTTCAGCTCAACTGCGTATTCCATTGGAAGTTCTTTTGTGAAGGGCTCTACAAATCCCATGACAATCATCTCGGTCGCCTCAGATTCTGACAATCCACGGCTCATGAGGTAATAGAGTTGTTCCTCTGAAATCTTAGATACCTTGGCTTCGTGCTCCAATGCAACTTGCGAGTTGTGGATTTCATTAAATGGAATGGTATCTGACGCTGATAAGTCATCCATGATAATGGTATCACACTCGATATGAGAAACAGATTTCTTAGAGTTCTTGTTAAAGGTTACTTGTCCACGGTAGTCCACCTTTCCTCCACCTTTAGCGATGGATTTAGACACGATAGACGAGCTTGTATGTGGAGCGTTGTGAATCATCTTGGCACCCGTATCTTGGTGTTGCCCTGCATTAGCAAAGGCGATGGAGAGCATGGTTCCACGCGCACCTTCTCCATCTAGGTAAACAGATGGGTATTTCATGGTTGTTTTGGCACCCAAGTTACCATCAATCCACTCAACAGTCGCATCTTTCAAGGCTTTGGCACGTTTTGTTACCAAGTTATAGACATTATCAGACCAGTTTTGGATGGTTGTATAGCGCATGTAAGCTCCATCCAAAGCAAAGATTTCTACAATGGCAGCGTGCAAGCTATTGCTTGAATATGTTGGTGCTGTACATCCTTCTACGTAGTGGACGCTTGCTCCCTCATCAACGATAATCAAGGTACGCTCGAACTGACCTGTATTTTCGTTGTTGATACGGAAGTAAGTTTGAAGCGGAATATCTACCTTGACCCCTTTTGGTACGTAGATAAAGGTTCCACCAGACCACACTGCCGAGTTGAGGGCTGCCAACTTGTTATCAGTCGGCGGTACCAACTTCGCAAAATATTGTTTGAACAAGTCTGGGTATTCCTTGAGGGCAGAATCTGTATCTGTAAAGATAATGCCCAACTTCTCGAATTCTTCTTTCATGTTATGGTAAACCACTTCAGACTCGTACTGAGCAGAGGCTCCTGCTAGATAAGCACGTTCAGCTTCTGGAATACCGATACGTTCAAAGGTTTCTTTGATCTTTTCAGGTACATCATCCCAAGAACGGGCAGGTTTATCAGATGGTTTTTGGTAATAGATCAAGTCATCAAAGTCAATCTCTGACAAGTCCGCTCCCCAAGTTTGCATGGGCATTTTCTTGAAGGTTTCATAAGACTTCAAACGGAATTCCAACATCCACTCTGGCTCACCCTTGGCAGCAGATAATTCACGAATAACACCTTCGTTGAGTCCTTTTCCTGTCGATAGGACAGGCTCTACATCATCATGGAAACCAAATTTATATTCACCAAGATCAATTGGTTTTGGTTCTACTCTTTCTTCAGCCATAATATCCTTTCTTTCATTCTTCATTTCTACTGATTTATAAGACAAAAGAAACTTGCCTTATCTGTTATCTTGATTTTCAATTGTTTTCTTAAGTGCATTCCAAGCTAGAGTTGCACACTTAATCCGTTGCGGGAATTTGGCAACACCTGATAAGAATGCCGCGTCTCCAAGTTGGTCTTGACGCTCATCTTTTTGCCCTTGAACCATTTCAGAAAAAATAGTCGCAAGTTCTAAGATTTCTTGCTTGGTTTTGCCCAGAACTGCATCTGTCATCATACTAGCAGAGGCAGTTGAAATAGTACAGCCTGAGTTTAGAAAAGCGATATCCTCCAAACGATTCTCTGCATCAAACTTGACAGAGAGATTGATGACATCCCCACAGGTTGGATTGTTGAGACTGATTTGCTCAGCGTCTTCTAACTTCCCTTGGTGATGTGGATTTTTCGAATGGTCCGCTACCACTGCCATATAAAGGCTATCTAGTTTAGAAAGTGCCATTGAAAAACTCCTTTGTCTTTTGTAAGGCATCGACTAGTTTGTCGCAATCTGCCTTGGTATTGTAGATATAAAAACTTGCACGAGCAGTTGCTGGGACGTCCAAATACTGGAGCAAAGGTTGGGCGCAGTGGTGACCCGCACGAACGGCTACTCCTTCATAATCCAAAGCAGTCGCAAGATCGTGAGGATGAAGATCGCCTAGGTTAAAGGCAATAACACCTGAACGTTGAGACAAGTCCTGAGAACCGTAAATGGTCAATCCCTCAATGGCCTGCAGTTTTGGATAGACGTACGCAATCAATTCCTGTTCATGAGCTTCAATGGCATCCATGCCAATCTTTTCAAGATAATCTACTGCAGCAGCAAGTCCGATTGCACCCGCCATATTTGGCGTTCCAGCCTCAAATTTCCAAGGCAATTCCTTCCAACTAGCAGATTGCTCGTAGACGAAATCAATCATCTCTCCACCAAACTCAACTGGTGACATTTGTTCTAAATACTTCTCTTTTCCGTACAGAACACCGATACCAGTCGGACCAGCCATCTTGTGACCCGAAAAGGCAAAGAAGTCCACATCCAAGTCCTGGACATCAATCTTCATATGAGGCGTAGATTGAGCACCATCCACCACCATGATAGCTCCAACTTGGTGGGCTAATTGAGTGATTTCCTTGATCGGATTGACCACACCAAGAACATTTGAAGCATGAGCTAGGGAGACAAATTTAACCTTATCAGTCAATTTAGCTCGCAAGTCATCCATATCCAAGGCACCGTCCTTGAGATAAACATAGACAAGCTCTGCTCCAGTCTTACGGCAGGCTTCCTGCCAAGGAATAATATTAGAATGGTGTTCCATGATAGAAATCAAGACCTGGTCTCCCTCAGTCAAAATTTCCTCAGCAAAGCGTGCCACCCAGTTAAGACTGGTTGTCGTTCCTCTGGTAAAGAGAACTTCCTTTGTAGAGCCTGCATTGATAAACTTACGAATGGTTTCACGAGCAGCTTCATAAGAAGCTGTTGCTCGCTCAGCCAAGGTATGAACACCACGGTGAACATTGGCATTGTCCTTCTCATAGTAGCGGTTAATCGTTTCAAGAACTGCTAGTGGTTTTTGTGTCGTCGCAGCATTGTCCAGATAGACCAGAGGTTCATCGTTGACAATCTGGTCCAAAATTGGAAAATCCTTGCGAATCGCTTCTACATCTAACATAGGCTTCCCCTTAGCGTTTTGACAATTTTTCTTCGATAGTTGCAATCATTTCGTCACGAACTTCCTTGACTGGAATCTCAACGATTACAGATCCAAGGAAACCGCGGACAACCAAACGTTCTGCTGTTGCCTTATCCAAACCACGGCTCATGAGATAGTACATGTCTTCTGGATCCACCTGACCGATAGAGGCCGCATGACCTGCAGTTACGTCATTTTCGTCAATCAAAAGAATTGGGTTAGCATCTGAACGAGCCTGGTCTGAAAGCATGAGAACACGGCTTTCTTGTTGCGCATCTGCTCCCTTAGCGCCCTTGATGATGTGACCGATACCATTGAAAGTCAAGGTTGCTTTTTCAAGGATAACCCCATGTTGGAGGATATTTCCGATTGAGTTGCACCCATAGTTAGTCACTCGCGTATCAATCCCTTGTACCTGACGACCACTTGAAAGAGCTACGGCTTTAAGGTCAGCATGGCTACCATTCCCAATCAAGTCGCTATCAAAGTCAGCAACAACATTTCCTTCGTTCATGACACCGATTGCCCAGTCAATGCTTGCATCGTTGCCTAGTTTACCACGACGGCTAATGTAGGCAGTGACATTTTCACCTAGACGGTCAATGGCAGCAAATTTCACTTGCGCACCAGAACGAGCAATCACTTCAACTGTGATATTGGCAGTTGCTTTTGCACTGCCTCCACCTCGTGACTCTAGACGTTCAAGATAGCTTATTTTAGAGTTTTTACCAGCAATGATAAGGATATGCTTGTTAAATGGCACATCGCTATCGCTATCTTGGTAGAAAATCCCTTCGATTGGCTCTTTAATCTCAACATTATCAGGAATGTAGAGAACAGCACCACTGTTAAAGTAAGCTGTATGGTAGGCCGCCAACTTGTCATCATCGTACTTGACAGATGACATGAAGAATTCCTCAATAAGCTCTGGAATTTCTTCTAAAGCTGAATGGAAGTCTGTGAAGATAACACCCTGTTCAGCCAATTCAACTGGTGTTTGTTCAAAAACAGTTTGCGTTCCAACTTGTACCAATTTCAAGTGATTATCTAGTGCAGTGAAATCTGGAACATTTGCTGAAGGCTCACTTTCTATGATGGTTCCATCCCCCAGATTCCAACGGTGAAATTTGACACGCTCAATGACTGGTAATTCCAAACTTTCAATCTTATCAAAAGCTTTTTGACGGAGGTCTGACAACCAGCTTGGTTCAGCGTGCGTTTCTGAAAAAAGTTTAATAGTTTCTTTAGTCATTTACTTCTCCTAAAAGATACGAGGAAATTACAATTCTTCCTTGTAGTCGTAGCCAAGTTCTTCAGCTAGTTTTGCGTATCCTTCACGTTCCAAACGGGCAGCCAATTCTGGACCACCAGAAAGGACCACACGACCTTCCATCATTACGTGTACCACGTCTGGTGTGATGTAGTTCAAAAGACGTTGGTAGTGAGTGATAATCATAGCACCAAAACCTTCACCACGCATGGCATTAACACCTTTAGAAACGACTTTAAGAGCGTCAATATCAAGACCTGAATCAATCTCATCCAAAAGGGCAAAAGTAGGTTCCAACATCAAGAGTTGAAGAATTTCATTACGTTTTTTCTCACCACCAGAGAAACCTTCGTTGAGGTAACGCTCTGCCATTTCTTCTTTCATGTTGAGCAATTCCATTTTCTCATCTAGTTTAGTGATAAACTCACGAACTGAAATCTTTTCATCATCTTCTTTACCAGCATTCATAGCTGCACGAAGAAATTCTGCGTTGGTAATTCCTGGAATTTCAGATGGGTATTGCATAGCAAGGAAAAGTCCCATACGCGCGCGTTCGTCCACTTCCAACTCAAGGATATTTACGCCATCAAACAAGACTTCACCTTTGGTAACTTCATAGTTTGGATTTCCCATGATAGCGGCTGAAAGAGTCGATTTACCAGTACCATTTGGTCCCATGATAGCTGCGATTTCTCCTGTTTTCAGAGTCAGATTGACTCCTTTCAAAATTTCTTTTCCTTCAATCTCAACGTGAAGATCTTTGATCTCTAATACTGACATGATAGTTCCTTTCTTTTTCAGGCCTACTTCCTTTATCCTTAGCGAAATCACTTACATTTCTCTAAAAAACACAAGAAAAGGTCCATAAATATACTCTACTAGTATAACAAAAAAAAGCCTAAAAGGCTTTGATTTTGTCTAGAAGCTGGGAGCTAGTCCTTGCGGTTTAGGTGCTGATCAATGGTGTCTACAATTTTTCCCATCACGTAACTTAACCTAAAATTTCGAAAGAGTAGAATGGCCCAAAAGGCTGCCATAATATAGCGACCAGTCATCCAGGCCTCATTGAAAAAATAAGTCTCAGCAGCCGTAAATAACGCTATCATAATAAATTGTTGTCTATTCATAAACTTATTGTATCATGAAATCTTTCTTTAGTCTTCCTCTACCTTCACTTTATCAGCCAAAAATTCAAATCCTTCTGGAATCAGACTGTCTTCTGCTTCTTTTTCAACTTGAGAAGATTTAGCTTTAGCTGAAAAGGCCGCTCGAACCTCTTTCCATTCCTCTAAGGAAATCGCCAAGATTTCAGGTGAAAAACCTGCTGCCTGACTGAGGATGTTGCCAAACATGGTATTGAGATTGTCCCGTTTCATGGTTTGCCCTGCATTGAAATTAGACTCAAAGGCTAAAATAGCATGGTGTTCGTTTGCCGCAACTGGTTGAGAACCAACGAGCAGAGCCTTATCCGGACCAGCTAAGCTTTCAATCACTTCTCCCCATGCATTTTGGAGGCGAATCAAGTTTTGCCGTGCCAAATCAGGATTTTCGACAGCTTCTTGCAGGATAGTCTGAACTTTGTTGCGATCCACTCGATAGACTGTCTTGGAAGTGGCTGGACGGCTAGGAACTGGCACCACTTGTTTAGGAGCCGTTTCAACATTGGCAAGTTCTTGTTTGAGACGAGCGACTTCCTGTCTCAGTGCAGCTATTTCACCTTCGACAGCTTCTGAAAGCACTGGTTCGGGCTTAATTTCAGCTAAACGAATGGTCATCATCTCAGCATAAATCTTAGGTTGCAGGCTAGCTTTCATATCCGCCAAGCTCACAGTCGCTATTCGAATCATTTCAAAGAGACTTTCCTGAGAAAGAGCTAGATTGTCCATAAAAACTGGACTATGATGAGTATTTTCGCCACCTGTCTGAACAACTAGTAGATCTCGCAAATACTGCAAGAGGTCCGTCACAAAACGAGTCATGCTCTTGCCATTTTCAAACAAAAGATTCAAAGAATCAAGTGCTTTTGGAACATCCTGCTGAGACAAGGCAGCTACATAGTCATCTAGTGCTGATAAACTAATGGTGCCTGTAATCTCCTCAGAGATAGCAGTCGTGAGCTCGTTTCCCTGTGTTAAACTCAAAGCTTGATCCAGAATGGACAAGGCATCCCGCATTCCACCTTCAGCTCG
>CAUVGG010000024.1:0-11026 GCA_963551305.1 uncultured Streptococcus sp. | reverse complement strand
AAATTGCTGGATATCCAAGTAGCTATGGAAAATCAACTTCGTCAGATGAGTCTGGATCAGGTTGTGGCAGATGCAGAAGCAAGAATAGCAAAATAAGAGGACTAGGCTCCTCTTTTTCTATTGCCATAATTATGGTAAAATGTAGTTATCAAAGGAGAAGACTATGTACTTTATTACAGGATTTTTTGTCCTACTTTTTCTGATTTCGTTTTTAAGGGACAATCGCAGTCTCTGGAATCCTGCTCTTTTGCTTTTGTCTCTGCTTTTTTCTTATCTGTCTATTGCCAATTTTTTTTACGAGGCTGGGCAAGAAGAATTGCACATGATTTTCTTTGCAGTGATTTTTCTCCTGCTGCCTCTTTTAGTTTTTCTAAGTGGTTTTTTTCTTATTTATAATGGATTTGTGTTATTGAAAAAAGAAGGAAAATCCAAGGCAAATTATTTGTCTCTAGGATTAGGCTGCGTGATTCTATTCTTTTTTGTAATCATGGCGATTCGAGTGAGCGATACCAAGGGCTTGTTTTACACCAACCATCTAGTGAATATTATCTTTTTCTTTTTGATTTATTCGTATTTGATTTTTGGTTTTGCCTTTGCAGGATTTCTGCTTTATTCTATCCTGTATCTTTTTATTCCTAAGAAAAAATATTATGATTTTATTATCATTCACGGAGCAGGCTTGTTGAATGGAGAAAAAGTGACTCCCTTACTGAAGAGTCGTATTGATAAGGCAGTAGAAGCTTATCACCAGTCTCTCAATCCCAATGTTAAAATCATCGCAAGTGGTGGTCGAGGTGGGGATGAGAAGATTTCCGAAGCTCAGGCAATTTGTAATTATTTGTTGGAAGAGACGGATGTTCCGAGAGAAGCGATTCTCCTAGAGGAAGACTCAACGACGACCTATGAGAATCTTCTCTTCTCAAAAGAAATGGGAGAGAAGCTGGTGGCTAGTCCACGTTTTCTTTTTGTGACCAATGATTACCATGTTTTTCGTACCAGTACCTATGCTCGCCGTATTGGGATGAAGGGAGATGGTCTTGGTTGCCGTACAGCCGCCTACTATATCCCATCGGCCTTTATCAGAGAATATATTGCTCTATGTGTGAAGATGAGATGGCTTTTTATCGCCTTCTATATTTTATTAATTTTAGCTCTGATTTTCTCCTATAGAGGTATTCTATGGTAATATGTAAAATTCATATTGTAATTCTTGTTAGAATCTCTAAAAAATCTTGTAGTAACCCTAAGGGAAAAATTGTCACTAGTAATGAAAGAGCAGGGTAAGTGATTGTGAGTGCGGTTTTTGGAACGGCTTCATGATTGCTCGTCAATCAATTGAACAATTTCTAACCTAGTTACAGATTTTCAGAGAGAGCCAAAAATAGGCAATTGAATATGAGTAGACTAGAATTTTACAGTCAACGACAAATAAAAATGTGAACAACAACAGAGGTTCACATTTTCTTTTTGGTCTATGGCAAAATGGCTTTTAGTTCCTTCAGGATAGTTTGCAAGGTTACGATCGCTTGTTCTCCTTGTTGTGGTTGATAGAGTAGTTGGAAATACTTGCTAATAGTTTCTTCAAATTGCTTAGGGAGGAGTGTACAATGGGTCTTTGCGTACTCCAACATTCGTTTTTCACCAGGATGGGTTTGCTCATTGAGCGCAAATAACAAGTCAAAGTAGGAAGCAAAAAACTCACTCGTACGATGATTCATACTGAGAAGATCTTGGCGTTTGATAGCTTTTTCTATTTGGTGAGAGAAGGCAGGCATGGCTTGTTCTAGCAAAAGGAGTTGCCTTTCGATGATATGCTTTTTGAGTTCCTGTGGATAGGGAATCTGGTAAGTCTTTTGGAGAGAAGCATAGTGTCCATTTGGGTCGTATAGAATCTTGCTTTGGAGTAGATTATGCCACATGCAAGTTGTATAAGCATTTTGAGCTTTGTGTTGAAAAACGGTTGAGTTCAATTCCTGTTCAAATGACTCCATCGAACGATAAATCAACTCGATTTCGATACTGTTGTTTAGTACACAGTCGTCCTCTAACTCCCAAAACTGGTTTCCAATTTCCATATAGGAGCAGTATTTACTCAAAATTTTGAGGCGAGTCGCCTCATCAATAGAAGAGTTGAGATAGACATAAACGTCATAATCAGAGTTTTGATCGTAGGCTTGTCCTGCACGAGAACCACCAAGAGCAATAGCTTCTACTTGTTCCAGTTGAGAGAATTCTTTGCAAAGTTCGTGGATCATGATTTTTCTCCTTACTTTATGGTTTTAAAGTCATTTTACCAAAAAGTAAAACGTTTGCATAGCATTGAGTTGCTCTTTTTCATTTATAGCAAAAAATGTGGACCCTTGTTTTGAGTTCACATTTCGTTTTTATTCCGCAGCTTGTTGCCAACGTTTTGCTAGCTTATGAGAAAGGCTGGAAATGGCAAAGTTAAAGATAAAGTAAATCAAGGCAATCAGGATATAAAGACTGAAGACCTGCTCTGGTTCGAAATAGCGTCCCATGAGAATTTGACTGGCTCCAAAGAGTTCTTGTAGGGCGATAACAGAGTAGAGAAGGCTGGTATCCTTAATCACAGTTACAAACTGAGAAATGATGGCTGGCAACATTTTACGGATAGCTTGTGGGAGAATGATGTAGTAGAGGATTTGCGCAGAGGTGAATCCTTGCGACATTCCTGCTTCGTACTGGCCCTTGTCCACGGCATTGAGACCGCCCCGGATAATCTCAGCCAAGGCTGCTGAGGTAAAGAGGGTAAAGGCTGTAATACCAGCTGGTGTGGACTTCATCTTGAATACCAAAAAGATAGTGAAAATCCAGAGAAGGTTGGGAACATTACGCACAAATTCGATATAAATGCTGGAGATGATTCGCAAGACAGGATTTTTCCCATTTCGCATAACCGCAAGTACCGTCCCGATAAAGGTAGAAAGGACGATGGCGATCAGAGAAATGTAGAGGGTCAAGCCGAATCCTTTAAAGATAAAGACTAGGTTATCTGGGGTCAAAACTTCTAAAATAGATTCCATAGTAACCTCCTAAAGTGAATAGGCTTTTTTGTTGGCTTGCTCCATCTTGCGGCCAAATTGGGCGACAGGGAAGCAAAGGGCAAAGTAGAGTAGAGCAGCACCTAGAAAGGCAGGGATGTAGTTTCCGTTGAGAGCTGACCAAGACTTAGTCACAAACATCAAGTCCACTCCAGAGATGATAGCAACGGTTGAAGTATTCTTGATAAGGTTAACGATTTGGTTGGTCAAAGGAGGGAGAATGATACGGAAGGCCTGAGGCAAGATAATCAAGCGCATAGCACTGATATAGGTAAAACCTTGCGACAAGGCGGCCTCCATCTGACCGCTAGGAATAGACTGAATCCCTGAACGAATAACCTCAGCGATATAAGCGCCGTGATAGAGTCCCACGCAGAGAACAGCTGTCCAATAAATCGGAATCATGATGGTATGGTCACTGATAAGAGGCAAACCATAAAAGACGATGACAAACTGCACCAAGAGGGGAGTATTTTGATAAAATTCGACAAAGATACGAGCCAAAACACGCAAGAATGGGCGTTTGCTGGTTGACATGGCCCCAAAGAAGATGCCCAAAACCATGGCGAGGATAAAAGATCCAATCGCTAGGGCAAGGGTGAAGAGGAAACCATTGAAAAATTGTCCAAAATCCTGAAAATAGGCTGTCCAAGATGATAAATCTGTCATGGGGTGTCCTCCTTAATCTGCAGTATGGCTAGAGGGTTTGAGCTTGTAACGGTCATAAAGTTTCTGCAAACTACCATCCTTGCTCCATTTAGTGACCAACTGATCGAGATAATCGTTGAGTTCAGTGTTTGATTTCTTGGTAACAATACCGTAGTCTGATGGCTTGAAACTATCATCTAGCAGTTCTGTCCGTTTACTGATGTAACCAGATAGGATAGAGCGGTCCACGGAAAAGGCATCAATACGGTGAGCGTGAAGGGAAGTAATCAATTCTGGGTAGGAACCAAGTTCTACAAACTTAAATTTCAGACCTTTCTTTTTACCTAGTTCGGTAATCAGGCGTTGGGTGATGGAACCTTGGGCAACTCCGATGGTTTTGCCATTCAGGTCTTCAACGCTTTTGATGTTGGCAGATTTATTGACCAAAAAGCCAGAAGCGTCCGTATAGTAGGGACTGGTGAAGTTGTAGAGTTTTTTACGTTCTTCTGTGATGGTAAAGGTCGCGATATCCAAATCGACCTGTTCATTGTCAAGAAGTGGGCCACGGGTTTGAGCGGTAACAGGAACGTAGCGAACCTTGACCTTGAGCTCGTCCGCAATCATCTTGGCAAGGTCCGTTTCGATACCAGAATAAGTCCCTGTCTTGGGATCCTTGTAGCCAAAATTGGGAACGTCTTGTTTCACACCGACAACTAGCTCGCCTCTCTTTTGAATATCTGCGACACTGGTGTCTGCTTGAACTGGCTTAGCTAGGGTAAGGCTGAAAAGGCTCATAAATAGAGCTGATAAAAAGAATTTCTTTTTCATAGGCGCCTCCTTATTTGACTTTGTCACTTTCGTGGTTGATAATTTTGCTGAGGAACTGTTGGGCGCGAGGTTCGCTTGGATTGTCGAAAAAGTCGTCGACATCTGTCGTATCTACTAAAACTTCCCCATCAGCCATAAAGATAATACGGTCAGCAACTTCACGGGCAAAGCTCATTTCGTGGGTAACGATGATCATGTTCATCCCGTCATGTGCCAGTTTTTGCATAACTGCTAGAACATCTCCGATGGTCTCAGGATCAAGAGCAGATGTTGGCTCATCAAAGAGGAGGAGTTCGGGATGCATAGCGAGTCCGCGTGCGATGGCAATCCGTTGTTTTTGTCCACCAGATAGCATGGCTGGATAGGAATCTTTCTTGTCCCACATATTTACAAATTCCAGATATTTTTGGGCTGTTTTTTCAGCTTCTTTTTTATCAATTCCTAGAACTTTTATGGGTGCAAGTGTCACGTTTTCTAACACTGTTTTATGCGGATAGAGGTTGAAATGTTGGAAAACCATGCCGACTTCCTTACGAAGAGGAACTAAATCTTTCTGACTGGCACCTGCTACTTGGTGTCCATTGACTAGGAGACTTCCTTTGTCAATAGCCTCTAAACCATTAATCGTACGGATAAGAGTGGACTTCCCAGAACCAGAAGGTCCAAGCAGGACAACAACTTGTCCTTTTTCAAAACGGAGATTGATGTCGCGGAGTGCGTGGTAGTCTCCGTAATATTTTTCGACGTTTTTAAATTCTACTAAAGCCATGAGAGATCTCCTTTGTGTTAGATTTTATAACATGATTTTACACCAAAAAAATTGCCTTGTCAAATCATATCTGAAAAAATTACCTAAAATTTTATAAAAAAACAATCTGGATAGTGAAAAAGCCTAAATCATGTTATAATGAAACGATAGAATTCTTAGAAAGAGTGGATGTTTTTTTGATAACTCCTACTTATGAATGGCAGTTTGCCCCGCAGGTTGAAGATGCGGATTTTACAAAGATAGCCAAGAAGGCTGGACTGGGTCCTGAGGTGGCTCGGTTATTATTTGAAAGAGGGATTCAGGATGAAGAAAGTCTAAAGAAGTTTTTAGAACCTTCTTTAGAGGACTTACATGATCCCTATCTGCTCCATGATATGGATAAGGCAGTAGAACGGATTCGACAGGCCATTGAAGAAGGGGAGAATATCCTCATCTACGGTGACTATGATGCGGATGGTATGACTTCGGCTTCCATTATTAAGGAAAGTTTGGAACAGCTTGGTGCCGAGTGCCGTGTTTACCTGCCCAATCGTTTTACAGACGGTTATGGCCCCAATGCCAGTGTTTATAAATATTTTATCGAGCAAGAGGGAATTTCCTTGATTGTGACAGTGGACAATGGAGTTGCTGGTCACGAAGCCATTGAACTGGCCCAATCTATGGGAGTAGATGTCATTGTGACTGACCACCATTACATGCCTGAAACTTTGCCAGATGCTTATGCGATTGTCCATCCTGAGCATCCAGATGCGGACTATCCCTTCAAACAGTTGGCTGGTTGTGGAGTGACTTTCAAGCTGGCTTGTGCCCTTTTAGAAGAAGTACAAGTGGAACTGCTTGATTTGGTCGCTATCGGAACTATTGCCGATATGGTGAGTTTGACGGATGAAAACCGTATCTTGGTTCAATATGGTCTGGAAATGTTGGGGCATACTCAGCGCATCGGTCTACAAGAAATGCTGGACATAGCTGGGATTGCTACCAACGAAGTGACGGAAGAAACAGTTGGTTTTCAGATTGCCCCTCGTTTAAATGCCTTGGGGCGCTTGGACGATCCTAATCCAGCTATTGATTTGCTGACTGGATTTGACGACGAGGAAGCGCATGAGATTGCCCTCATGATTCATCAGAAAAACGAAGAACGTAAGGAAATCGTCCAATCTATCTATGAAGAAGCTAAGACCATGGTGGATCCTGAAAAGAAGGTCCAAGTTTTGGCCAAGGAAGGCTGGAATCCTGGCGTTCTGGGTATCGTTGCTGGTCGTTTGTTGGAAGAACTAGGGCAGACAGTCATCGTTCTTAATATAGAGGACGGTCGTGCCAAGGGCAGTGCTCGTAGCGTGGAAGCTGTCGATATTTTTGAGGCTCTGGATCCCCATCGAGACCTCTTTATCGCCTTTGGTGGCCATGCTGGTGCAGCAGGAATGACGCTGGAAGTTGAGAAACTCTCAGATTTATCTCAGGTTTTGGAAGACTATGTCTGTGAAAAAGGCGCAGATGCTAGCGGCAAGAATAAGTTAAATCTAGATGAAGAGTTAGACTTGGAGACGCTTAGCTTGGAAACGGTCAAAAGTTTTGAACGCTTGGCACCTTTTGGAATGGACAATCAGAAACCTGTCTTTTATATCAAGGATTTTCAGGTCGAAAGTGCTAGAACCATGGGAGCAGGCAATGCTCACCTCAAACTGAAAATTTCTAAGGGTGAGGCGAGTTTTGAAGTGGTGGCCTTCGGACAAGGTAGATGGGCGACAGAGTTTGCTCAAACAAAAAACTTAGAATTGGCAGTCACCTTGTCTGTCAATCAATGGAATGGCCAAACTGCCCTCCAGTTGATGATGGTAGATGCGCGTGTGGAAGGTGTTCAACTCTTTAACATTCGTGGGAAGAACACAGTCTTGCCAGAAGGGGTTCCGGTCTTGGATTTTCCTGGAAAAGTGCTAAATTTGGCGAATAGTGAGGCGGTTGTCGTGAAGAATATTCCTGAGGATATTACCTTGCTGAAGACCATTTTTCAGGAGCGACATTTCTCTGCCGTCTATTTCAAAAATGACATTGACAAAGCCTATTATCTGACAGGTTATGGGACCAGAGAGCAGTTTGCCAAATTGTATAAGACCATTTACCAGTTCCCAGAGTTTGATATTCGCTACAAGTTGAAAGATTTGGCGGCTTATCTCAATATCCAACAAATCTTGCTGGTCAAGATGATCCAAGTATTTGAAGAGCTGGGCTTTGTGACGATCAAAGATGGTGTCATGACAGTCAATAAAGAAGCGCCGAAAAGGGAAATTGCTGAAAGTCAGATTTACCAAAATCTCAAACAAACTGTAAAAAATCAAGAAATCATGGCGCTGGGTACAGTGCAAGAAATGTATGACTTTTTGATGAGAAAAGAGTAGAAGTTAGGAAAGAGTTGGGCAACCAGCTCTTTTTTGAAAACAAATCTTCATTTTGAAAATCATCAAAAAAATGGTATAATGGTAGGAAAAGATTCGGCTGAGAGTTTGAGAACTTTTAGAATAAGAGGGTGAACCTACCCTATAATCAAGATAAACTAAGGTTTCGGAGGAAAAATGAGTAATATCAGTTTAACAACACTTGGTGGTGTACGAGAAAATGGGAAAAATATGTACATTGCTGAGATTGACAATTCAATTTTTGTTTTGGATGCGGGGCTTAAATACCCTGAAAATGAACAGCTTGGGGTCGACGTCGTCATTCCAAATATGGACTACCTTTTTGAAAATAGTGATCGTATCGCTGGAGTCTTCTTGACCCACGGACATGCAGATGCCATTGGAGCTCTGCCTTATCTTTTGGCAGAAGCGAAGGTGCCTGTGTTTGGTTCTGAGTTGACCATTGAGTTGGCGAAACTCTTTGTCAAAGGAAATGATACAGTTAAGAAATTCAATGACTTCCATGTGATTGATGAAAACACGGAGATTGACTTTGGGGGAACGGTGGTTTCCTTCTTCCGTACGACTCACTCTATCCCAGAAAGTCTGGGAGTTGTGTTAAAAACACCAAAAGGGAACATTGTTTACACAGGCGACTTCAAATTTGACCAGACGGCTAGTGAATCCTATGCGACGGATTTTGCACGTTTAGCCGAAATCGGCCGTGACGGTGTCTTGGCACTTCTCAGTGATTCTGCGAATGCAGACAGCAATATTCAGGTGGCGAGCGAGAGTGAAGTTGGGGATGAAATTACCCAAACCATCGCTGACTGGGACGGTCGTATCATCGTTGCAGCAGTTGCCAGCAACCTTTCTCGTATCCAGCAGGTTTTTGATGCAGCTGCGGAGACTGGCCGCCGAGTCGTTTTGACTGGATTTGATGTTGAAAATATCGTCCGTACAGCGATTCGTCTCAAAAAATTGTCTCTAGCTAATGAAAGTCTCTTGATCAAACCAAAAGAAATGTCTCGTTTCGAAGACCATGAGTTGATTATCTTAGAGACTGGTCGTATGGGTGAACCCATCAATGGGCTTCGCAAGATGTCCGTTGGGCGCCACCGTTATGTAGAAATCAAGGATGGAGACTTGGTTTATATTGTAACAACTCCATCCACCGCCAAAGAAGCAGTTGTGGCTCGCGTTGAAAATATGATTTACCAAGCTGGTGGTGTGGTAAAACTCATTACTCAGAGTTTGCGAGTATCAGGACACGGGAATGCGCGTGATTTGCAGTTGATGATCAATCTTTTGCAACCGAAATATCTCTTCCCTGTCCAAGGGGAGTACCGTGAGTTGGATGCGCATGCCAAGGCTGCCATGGCAGTTGGGATGTTGCCAGAGCGTATTTTTATCCCTAAAAAGGGAACGACCATGTCCTATGAACATGGAGACTTCGTTCCAGCTGGAGCAGTTTCTGCAGGCGATGTCATGATTGATGGAAATGCCATTGGTGATGTTGGGAATGTCGTTCTTCGCGACCGTAAGGTCTTGTCGGAGGATGGAATCTTTATCGTGGCGATCACTGTTAACCGTCGTGAGAAGAAGATTGTGGCTAAGGCTCGTGTTCATACGCGTGGATTTATCTACCTTAAGAAGAGTCGCGACATTCTCCGTGAAAGTTCAGAATTGATTAACCAAACGGTAGAAGAGTATCTTCAAGGTGACGACTTTGATTGGGCAGATCTCAAAGGCAAGGTTCGTGACAATCTGACCAAGTACCTCTTTGATCAAACCAAGCGTCGCCCAGCAATCTTGCCAGTCGTGATGGAAGCAAAATAATAAGCAACATACCTACAGAAAAAGTCGAAATTCGGCTTTTTCTTATAGAATAGTAAAAGGAGAGATTCATGGCGGTTATGAATATTGAGTATTACTCAGAAGTTTTGGATATGGAGTGGGGTGTTACCGTACTCTATCCAGATGGCAGTCGGGTGACTGAACCAGATTGCACAGATATTCCTGTCCTTTATCTTTTGCACGGAATGTCAGGAAATCAAAATAGCTGGCTCAAACGTACCAATGTCGAACGCTTGTTGCGCGGGACCAATCTCATTGTCATCATGCCCAATACTAGCAATGGCTGGTACACAGATACCCAGTATGGCTATAACTACTATACAGCTCTAGCAGAAGAACTCCCCCAAGTCATGAAACGTTTCTTTCCCAATATGACCAGCAAGCGAGAAAAGACCTTCATAGCAGGTCTGTCCATGGGTGGCTACGGCTCCTTCAAACTCGCTCTCGCTACCGATCGTTTTTCTCATGCGGCTAGTTTTTCTGGCGCGCTCAGTTTTCAAGAATTCTCTCCTGAAAGCCAGGATCTGGAATCTCTTGCCTACTGGCGAGGAGTTTTTGGAGAAATCAAAGACTGGACAGCTAGTCCTCATTCGCTTGAAAGTCTAGCTGCGAAATCGGATAAAAAGACCAAACTATGGGCTTGGTGTGGAGAGCAAGACTATCTCTACTCTGCCAATAATCTCGCAGTGAAAAACCTCAAAAATCTTGGTTTTGAGGTGACCTATAGTCATAGTCCAGGTAAGCACGAGTGGTACTACTGGGAAAAACAATTGGAGCGTTTTTTGGCTACTCTACCAATTGACTTTGTCTTGGAAGAACGCTTATCTTAGTTTTAGGTTTCTTTCAGCTTTATTCAGTAAAATAGAGAATCTATCTTGATCAGGGAAAATGCGATTTCAAGATAGGTTCTTATTTTTATGAAAGGTGGAGCGTCATGTTCTGGATTATTCGATTATTGTTCCGTTTTCTTTTGGGAATTTGGCGTTTCTTCTGGCGTCTGGTTTGGACTGTGGTTATTCTACTTCTCATTGCTTTTGGAGTGGTTTGGTATCTGTCTGGTGATTTTCATTCTGCGTTCAATCAGGTTGAAAAAATGAGCAAGATTGGTCAAGGTGGCTGGAATCAATGGAAGGAGACGGGAACGCTGGAAGTCTTGTCTCAGACAGACAGTCACCAACATGCAGAAGGCAAGTGGGCTCAGGCCTCAGCTCGCATCTATATTGAGCCTCAAATGGATGAGACCTTCCAAGGTGCCTATGCAGAAGCCATAAAAAACTGGAATCAAACGGGAGCCTTTACCTTTGAGGTGGTTGCGGATCCTAGTCAGGCAGATATTGTGGCAAGTGAGATGAATGATGGATCGACAGCTGTAGCTGGGCAAGCCGAGAGTCAAACTAATCTATTGACCAATCAATTTATATCTGTAACGGTTCGCCTGAATCACTATTATCTATCCAATCCAAACT